>NZ_JBLHDK010000002.1:0-62527 GCF_047337785.1 Streptomyces lacaronensis | reverse complement strand
GGTGGTCGACGGCATCGACTTCGACTGCTGGGCGGTCATCCTGTGCAAGCCGGACTGCGTAGAACGCGGCCTGGTCCCGCGCGTGCTCGACATGATCCGCGCCTCTGGCGTCACCGCCACGGACCTCATGGACCTTGTGGCGCAGCCATGGCAGGCCCACGTCGTGTACCGCGATCTGCTCGCAGACGCCGAGCGTGCCCCCCGTGATCTGCCGACCTACCTCGACGAGGCGTTCGCCCACCGCCTGGTGTCCGTGGCACTCGCCCACGGTGAGCCCGGTATCCACGCCCGGCTGCGGCAACTCGTCGGGCGCACCGACCCCGCGATGGCCGTGGCCGGGACGATCCGCGGCGACCTCGGAAACGACAGTCTGGCCGCGGCGCTCGCCGAGCGGCGCCTGGTCCGCAACCTAGTGCATACCAGTGACGATCCGTGCGCCGCGCGCCGCGACTTCGCCACCTGGTACAGGGACGGCCACCGCCCCGCCGATCCCGACTTCGAGCGGTGCTCGGTCATCCTGTGCAAGCCCGACGCGGTCGAGCGCGGCCTGGTGGACGCCGTCCTGGACCGGATCGGCGCAGCCCAGGTCGCGGTGTCGGGTCGGCTTGACCTGACCGTCCAGGCGTGGCAGGCGCACGTCCACTACTGGGACCTGCTGGTGGACGCCGACTGGTTCCCGGGCCGCGACATCCCCGCCTGCCTGGACGCGGAGTACGCCAACCGCCTCGTCACGGTGGCACTGGCCCACGGAGAGCCGGGCGTGCACCACCGCCTTCGTCAGCTCTTGGGGCACTTCGACCCCACTCGGGCCGCGCCCGGCACCATTCGCGGTGACCTCGGGGAGGACAGTCTGAGCGTCGCGCTCGCCGAGCGGCGCCTGGTCCGCAACCTCGTGCACACCAGTGACGACCCGGACGCCGCGCGCCGCGACTTCGGCACCTGGTACGGCGCCCATCGCCGCGCCCTGCTTTCCTCACTGAGCCCCCCGCGCCAGCACAGGTCTGTCGACACCTGACGCCATTCCCTCGAACTGGAGGCATCATGAGCGAGCCGTACCAGCAGCGCCCCTTACCGATCCTCCCCGCGGAAAAGATCGGGGGGCTGAAGCCCGCCCTGGCGGACGTGATCGAGTACCGCAAGTCCGGGCTCTCGCTGAACTGGATCATCGGCTGCCCGCTGGACTGCGGATACTGCATCCGGCACACCTTCGACAACTTCGAGATGAAGGTCCCCCGCCGACTGATGAGCGACGAGGCGGCGGTCACCGCGCTCGTGGAGCATCCGTACTTCCGGCCGCACACCACGCCTCTCCAGCTCCTGAACCGAGCGACCGACCCCATGCTGCCGGCCGTCAAGCCGCACCTGTTCACCGTGCTGCGGCACCTGGACGATCGGGGCCTGACCAACCATGTCCTGGTCATCACCCGCTGGCGCGTTGGCGCGGAGGACTGCGCGGTCCTCAACAGCTTCGAGAACCTGCGCCTGACCGTGCTGGTCACCCATTCGGGCATCGACCACGAGGCCATCGAGCCGATGGACTCTCAGATCGCCGCCGAGAGCCTGCGCACCCTCTACGAGCACGCCGAACGGTACCGCGCCGTCCTGTACTGGCGGCCGATCGTCCCCGGTCTCAACGACTCCGACGCCCATCTGGAGCGGGCGCGCGAGCTGTCCCGGCACGCGCACGCCACTGTCTTCACCGGCCTGTTTTACCGCCAGGAGATCGCCGCCTACTACCAGGCGCACGGGCTGCCCGTGCCGTACGAGGACACCGCCCGGCGCAAGATCCTCCCCGAGGCGGCCGAGCGGCGGGTGCTCGATGCCTTCCGCACCCCCGCCGACGTCTCCGCCCCCTGGGGTGCGCTGTTCCGTAAGACGAGCTGTGGCGTGGCCTACGCCCATGGAGAGGCCGACTACAACGGCCACTACGGCATCTGGGAACTATGCGATATCTGCCCGCAGAAGCAGGTCGCGTTGTGCGACTCGGCCTGGCGCAAGCCTGACTTCACGGATGTCACTGAAAGCGCCCGAGCCCTTGGCGCGACGGGGCCCGTTGAGATCACTGACCGGGCCATCATCGTCGAGGGTCTGGACGAGCCGCCGCGCTACTACCTCCAGCACGGCTACGGCTACCAGTGCCACGACCGCGAGAAGCCTCACCACTACCGCCAGCACGGCCGTGCCCCCATCGGCTGGCCGGCGGAGAACGGAACACCCGCACCATGAACTTCGCCACCTGGCCCGCCCTGTTCGTCGTGGACGTCGAAGGCAACGGTGCCAACCCGCCCGACCTGGTCGAGGTGGCCGCCCTACCCGTGCGCGACGGCGAGCCGGACACCAGCACAGCCGGAGCGTGGCTCATCCGCCCACCCCGGCCCGTCACCCCCCGCGCCGCCAGCATCCACCGGCTGACCAACGGACTTCTGGCGCAATCCCCTACGTGGAGGGAGATCGCCGAGCAGGTCCACGGGCTCCTGGGCAAGGCATGGATCTGCGCCCACAACGCACACACGGACTACCGAGTGCTCAAGGCGCACCTGCCGAACTGGGAACCGGCCGGAGTGCTCGACACACTCCGCCTGGCCAAGGCCACGTACAAGGAGCTGCCCGGCTACAGCCTTGACGCCCTGATCAAACACACCGCGCCGGACCTCACGGCCGCTCCCGCCCAGCGACACCGTGCCACCTACGACGCCTACGCCACGGCACAGCTCCTCATCAGCATGGCCCGCCACTACGACAGCTGGGACCAGCTCGTCGCCGCGGCCGTGCCGCCCGGCCTGCCAGGCGCCCCGGAACCAGAAAAGGACCCCACTCTGTGGTGACCCACCAACCACCCATCCGCATCGGCGTGCTCGGCACCCACTCCACCGGCAAGACGACCCTGCTCAAGCGGATCCAGATGGAATTGCGCGGCCACGGGCTCACGGTGGCCCGCACCGGCCGACTCGCCAAACGCGCCGCGGCCATCGGCCTGCCGAAAATGCAGCACCACACCGCTGCCTCCACCGAGTGGATCATCACGCAGGGCATCGCCGACGACATCGCCGCCGCAGCACAAGGCGCCGCCGTCGTCCTTGTCGACCGCGCCTCCTTCGACGCCCTCGCGTACTACCACGCGGCCCTTGAGCACCGCAGCGAGCACGCTCACCGGCTGGAGAGGGAACGCCTGCGGCTCCTTGCCTCGACGCAGGCACCGAAGTACGACCTCCTCCTGGCGACCGTGCTGGACCCGGACGCACCCGTCGACCAGAGCCACGACTACGACCACCGCTACCGCCTCCTGGTCGACCGCCACGTCCACGGCCTTTTGGCAGACGACGGGAACCCGCACCAGCGCGTCACCAGCGACCACGAAAGTCAGACCCGCGCCATCGAACGCGCCCTTCAGCTCTGCCTCCAGGAGGCCGCGATATGACCATCACGCTGCCCGCAGGCACCATCACCATCGCCGGGAAGACCGTCTCCCGGCTCGGCTTCGGCACGATGCGCCTGACCGGCCCCGGCATCTGGGGCGACCCAGCCGATCGCGCCACCGCGCTCACCGTGCTCCGCCAAGCCGTCCACACCTACGGCATCACCCACATCGACACCGCAGACGCCTACGGTCCCCACACCGTCGAACACCTCATCCGCGATGCCTTACACCCGTACCCCGAGCGCGTACTGATCGCGACCAAAGTGGGCCTGGCCCGTCCCGCCCCGGACACCTGGGTCCCGCATGGCCACCCCGTCTACCTGCGCGCATGCGTCGAGGCGAGCCTACGGCGACTGGGCATGGACCGGCTCGAACTCTGCTACCTCCACCGCATCGACCCCGACGTGCCCCTCCCGGACCAGATCGGCACACTCCAAGCCCTGAAAGACGAGGGCAAGATCGGGCACATCGGCCTGTCGAAGGTCACACCCGAGCAGATCCGCACAGTCACCAATGACATCACCGTCGCCGCCGTGCAGAACGTCCTCAACATGAGCGGGGACCGGCACGACACCGCACTCGAACTCTGCCGCGACCTCTCCATCCCTTATGTGCCGTACCGGCCCCTCGACGCTGGCACTCTCGCACGGCAGAGGCATATCGACGAAGGTCTCAACTGGCTGCTTCGCCTCGGGAACCACGTCGCACCCATCCCCGGCACCAGCTCTCCGGAACACCTCCGCCAACTCGTCACCGTCGTGACGGGCGGGCAGTTATGACGCGAACACCCACGCCGGCCACCGCGAATCCGGCTGACCGCCAGTGGCACATGCGGAAGGTAGCTCCCCACGAGAACTGGCGGCCACCGCTGGTAAGAGCGTCTTTGCTCGTGCCCGTCGAGACCAGCCACTTACTCGTCGCCAGGCTGCGCGATGACCTGCTCGTGCCGTGCGGCCCTGCTCACAGCGGGCAGGCACCGGAGCAGGCCGCCTCAAATGTCCTCCTGGGAGCGCCGAGCGGTATACCTGTCCTTCGGTGGGTCCGTTGACTGGGTTCAGATGCAGCGCTTGAGGGCGTGCCGGAGATGGGGCGTCCGGCACGCCGGGGTTAGGCGGTGGCCGAAGTCGAGGGGCCCAAGGCGACGATGTATGGGATGCATACAAGGGCCGCAAGGATGATCATCAGGGTCGCTCGACGAAAGCCGGTCGGTGGCACGTGCACCTCTCCTCGGATCCATGGATGGATATGCCACAGGCTGGATGCGGCAGCCTGTGGCTGCACTTGGCCCACCTAGTTGATCATGGAATGAGGGTCTCCCGCAAATCACACGATAGGTTGTGCATCAACTGCCCTTTTTTGCCTCACAGGTATCCTGGCCAGCATGTTCGGGCGGCGGTGACGGCTGACACCCCGTGCGGGGCGCTTACGTTCCGTCGGAGAGGCTGTGCCTTTGTCGTGTGCTGGCCAGTGCCGCGAGGGTTTCGGTCTCTTCGGACGGGGCGTTGAGTTGCTGGCTGAGAGCGAGGCTGGCTGTCAGGTGGGCGCGGGCCTGGGTGAGTCGTCCGGTGGAGTGTTCGGCTTCGCCTAGTGCCCGGAGGGCCTGGCATTCCTCGAGGGCTGCGTGAATCGTGCGGGCTATGGTGAGTGCGGCGGTGTGGTGGGGGAGGGCTTGCTCGCTGTGGCCGGTGGCGTGGAGGGCGCGCCCGAGGCCGTTGCGGGCGATGGCCTCACTGCGGCGGTCGCCGATGCTGCAAAGCACGGGCAGGGCACTGTTGTATAACTCAAGGGCTTCGTGCGGCTTGCCGTGTGCGCGCAGGGTGTCCGCCAGGTTCATCTGGAGCATGGCGTGCTGGCTTGTGCTGCCCAGGCTTTGTGCGATCTTGATCGATTGACGGTAGGCGCTGATGGCGTTGTCCAGACGGCCAGCTTCCTTGTATAGCTCAGCGAGGTTGTTGAGCGCGATGAATTGACCTCGCCGATCGTCGACATCACGGAATCGGGCCAGGCCTTCGAGGAAGAATTTGAGTGCGTCCTTGTGCCGCTCGAGGCGGAGACTGAGCATGCCCAGAAGATTGAAGCTCCTGCCCTGCTGAAGCCGGTCGGTCTTTTGTAACCGGATGTGCAGAGCGCGCTGCTGTTGGTGAAACGCTTCCGTGTGCCGGGCGGTGTGCCAGAAGGAGATGGATAGCTGGTGGAGGGCTTCGGCTTCGAGGTCTTCGTCGTGCGCTTTCCGGGCCAGCTCCAGGGCTTTTTGGGCGCTGTGGATCGCCTCTTGGTAGCTGCCGGCGTTGGCACAGATACCGCTGAGGTCGATCAAGGCCCGGCCGTGCGCCTGTTGATCGCTGGTGTTCTGCCAGTGGGCAACCGTTGCTCTCAGGATTGGAACTGCTGTACGCAGATAGCCCTCGCTGCCCAGAAAGCCGGCCAGCGTGTGGGCCAGCAGGGCGAGTTGGTGCGATGAGCCGTGGGTGCGGGTGTACTCCAAGGCGGCCAGGAGGTTCGGCCCCTCGGTGGTGAACCACTGGTGAGGGTCGGCCGCATGCCGTGCTGGTGCGGTAGGGGGATCGGGCAGGGGGATGCGCAGGCGGTGAGGGTAGGCGCGGCGGTCTGCCTGGTCGGCGCTGTGCAGATAGTGGTCGAGGAGGCGCTGGAGAGCGTGCTGGTTGTCGGCCTGCGCATCGCCCCCGGCCAGGGTGGAGGCATATTCGCGCAGGAGGTCATGGAGCCGGTAACGATGCGGAGCGGGCTCCGAGATCAAATTGGCGGAGAGGAAATCCTCTAAGGCGCGCTCCGTCTCTCCGAGTGAGAGGTTGGTAAGCGCCGCGGTGGCTTCGGGGCTGAACTCGGTGCCAATGTGTAGACCGATGCGGCGGAAAACCATTTGCTGTGCAGGGGGGAGCGTACGGTAGGAGATGTCGAACGCTTGTGCCATCGCGTAATGACTGTCTCGGAGTTCAGGCAGCCGTCCACTCGCGAGGCTGAAGCGCCCCACGAAGTCGGAAATGCTCCAGGAAGGACGGGCGAGTAGGCGTCTGGTGGTAATGGCCAGAGCGAGGGGGAGGTCTCCGCACAGTCGGGCCAGCGTGGCTGCTTCCGCCGTACTGGGGACTCGCTCTTCCCCCAGTATGCGTTGGAGCAGTGCGACGGAATCCGCGCGGGTCAGCGCGCCCAGTGCGACATGGCGGGCACCAGGGAGACTTGTCAGCTGCTGGCGGCTGGTGACGATGATTGCGGCGGCAGAGTCACCGGGCAGTATGGGGGTGATCTGCTCGGCGTCGGCGGCATCGTCCAGAAGGGCTATGAAGCGGCGGCTGCGGGCTGTGGTGCGCCACAGCGCGACCAGTCCGGGGAGGTCTTGGGGGAGCGTGGCTGAAGGCGCGCTGAGGAGACGTAGGAGTTTTTCGAGCGCTTCGGCGGAAGTCAGGGGAGGCTGGAAGGGAGCGTGGCCGCGCAAGTCTACGAACAGTTGTCCGTCGGGGAAATGATCGCGCATCTGATGTGCGGCATGAATAGCCAGAGCGGTCTTTCCGGAGCCGGGCATTCCGGTGACTGCGGCTGCGGTCACCGGCCCCGTGCTCGTCCCTGTCGTGTTGGTCAATGCGCCGATCAGCTGGTCCATTTCAGCCTGCCGCCCTACCCAGGGCACGTCGGGAGGAAGGGTGTCGGGGGCGGGCGCGAGGGTGCTGCCGTGGGAAGTGGTTGTGCGGGGCAGCAATGCGGTGACTGGTGTGCGGGCCAGGACGCCGCGGTGGATGTGCACGAACTCCTCGCTTGGGTCGGTGCCTGACTCCCGCAGCAGGTGAAGCCGTGTGCGTTGCAGTAAGCGTGCCGCGGCATCGGTTCGGCCGCTTCCGTGGAGCGCGAGGGCAAGCCGCCCGATGAGGGCTTCGTCTGTCGGGTTTCGCTCAGCAAGGGGTTGCAGGCCGACGACAGCTTCAGCGTAGTGTTCGAGCCTCAGCGCGATGTCGGCGCGTAGCAGCGCGGTGGCCAGATTCCTTTCTTCGACGAGGCTGCGCAGGTGAGCGGCCCAGGCGCCGGGCAAGCCGGCCAGAGGCTCCCCGCCCCATAATCGAACGGCTTCCTGTAATGCGTCCAGCGCTTCACGATTGCTGCCGCTGTCGGCCAGCCAGCGGCCCTGGTCGAGCAGGGTGAGATAGCGGCGCAGGTCCACGGTGTCCGGGTCCACCTGAAGCCTGTAGGTGTGCGTGCGACTGATCACGGCGGGAGCATGCGGACCGGCGAGCGCGGACAGCGCCTTGCGGATGCGGGAGATGTGCGCATACAGGGCTTCACGCGGTTTGGCCGGGGGATGCTCGTCCCAGACCCGGTGGACGAGCGTGTCCATGCTTACTGCCCTATCGGCGTCCCATGCCAGTGCGGCAAGAGTCAGTCCCTCCTTGGGCGTTCCGGCCGGGCTGTGATCTTCTCCTGCTCGCAATCCGACTGCGCCCAGCAGCTGTATGCGAAGGTCCACCAGCGACCTCCCGCTGATAGGGCACTTCTCCCATGTGAGAATGACACGGAGTGATGGTCATGGCCATGACTGGATAACGGGAGGTCCGAAATTGCCCTGATGGTGAACGGCTGAGCGGGGCTTCACTCGCAGGGAAAGCAGTGACCGGGGAGTGGCTGTATGTGAACTCCGCTGCGTGCAGCCTGACCGGCATGATGGGTAGGCCAGGTCGAGGGGGAGACGCGTGAGGGAAACAGAGTTCGCCACGGAGCTGTTATCGGCCATGATTTCTAGCAGGCCTCTGCACAGTTCACCAGCGGGACGAGCCCTGCGTACCCTCGTGAGTGCAAGGTCCGATCCTCGCGGGACGCTTGTCCGGCAGTGGGAGGAAGCCTCCCGTGCCGAAGACCCCCTCCCCATGCTCCTGCAACTGTCGAGCTCCCTGGCTCGGTACGCGGCCACCGACCCCACGTGGCAAGCCGATTTGGAGATCTGGCTGCGACAACATCACTTATCACCGACGGAGGAGACGCACAACAGCATCGGCGGATCCGCCCACCTGCACGGTCCGACCCTCCAGGCAGGCGCGATCCACGGAGGCGTGCACTTCCACCACACCGGCCATCCCGCCTCCCAGCCCGCGCAAGTGGTGCCCCGGCAACTGCGCTCGGTCCCCGCACATTTCACCAACCGCCGTAAGGAACTGAGCGCCTTGCACGGCATCGCCGGATCCCGGCAGAAGACGGGAGCACCGGCACTGGCGGTAATCTGCGGCCCGGGCGGGGTGGGGAAGACCGCGCTGGCGTTGCGCTGGCTGCACGAGGTGGCGGACCAGTATCCCGACGGCCAGCTGTACGCTGACCTGGCAGCAGACTCCTTTGGGGAACCGGTGCTGACCGGCTCGATCTTGGGGGGATTCCTGCGAGCTATGGGCATCCCAGGGCAGCAGATACCGGCCGAAGCCGACGAGGCTGCCGGTCTGTTCCGCTCCACCACCGCTGGCCGGCGCATCGCCATCCTGATGGACAACGCTGTCTCCGCCGCCCAGGTGAGAGCGTTGCTGCCTTCCGCACCGCTGAGCACGGTGGTGGTGACCAGCCGGTGGCGCCTGGGCGGCCTGACCATGGACGGCGCCACCTATCTCCCCCTGGCCCCCATGCGCGGGAAAGCAGGCAGAGAACTGCTGAAGCGAACCATCGGGGAACAACGGGTCGCAGCAGAAGCGGACGCGGCAGCGGGCCTGGTGTGCTTATGCGCAGGACTGCCCATCGCGTTATCCATCGCAGGCGCCCGCCTGGTGATGCGCCCTGAATGGCCCATCGCCCGAGTCGTACGGGAGCTGTCGGACGAACAGCGCAGGCTGAAGGCGCTGTCGGTGGAGGAAGCAACGGTCATGAGCGTCTTCGACCTCTCCTACGACGGGCTGCCCCCCAACGCGGCCCGCGTCTACAGACTGCTGGGCCTTCACCCGGGTCCGGACATCTCCCTCGAAGCGGCCGCCGCAGCAGTGCACCTGCCGGTCGACGACACCGCCGCATTGATGGAAAGCCTCGTCGATGCGAGCATCTTGGAGACTGGCGAAGACGACCGGTACCGCTTTCACGACCTGATCCGCCTCCACGCCCGGCAGCGCGCCGAGGTTGAGGACAGCAGCAGCGACCGTAGCGAGGTCATCCATCGGCTCCTGGAGTTCTACGTCTCCTTCACCACAGCCGCCGACCGGCTCGTGACGCCACTGGACTGGCACTTGCGTCCCGCCCATCCGCTCCAGGACAGGCCGTCCGCCTTTGCAACGCGCCGCGAGGCGCTCGAGGCGCTGGAGAGAGAACTGCCGAACCTGATGGCGGTGATGCGAGCCGGCTACGAGCACGGGTGCGACACCCTGGTATGGCAGCTGGCCGAGGCCATGTGGTCAATGTTTCTCCACCGCAAGCACTTCCCGGACTGGATGGCCGCCTATCAACTCGGCATCGAGGCCACGACCCGCTGCGCCGACCCCGCCGCCCGGTCCCGCATGCACCATCACCTGGGTTTCGCCTTCCACAACCTCAGCCGGGCCGAAGAGGCTCTCCAGCAGGGCTTCGCCTCGCTCACGGCGGCGCGCGAAGCAGGACACGAACTTGCTCAAGCAGAAGCCCTCGGGCTGGTAGGGATGGCATACCGTTCCCAGGGGCGCTTCGATGAGGCCATCGAGGCGCAGCAACAAGCGATCGCACTCGACTACAGGGCTGGCCGGGTGCGGTCAGAAGCCCTCGGCCGGCGCAGGCTCGGCCAAGCCCTATGTGCCGCAGGAAGGATCGAGGAAGCGATTGACCAACTCACCCAGGGCCGCAACCTGGCTGCCTCGCTGCCTGACAACCTTGTCAAAGCAATGACCACAGTCTGGCTCGCGGACGCACTCACCCGCGCCGGCCGCCCTAGGGAAGCGGTTTCGATGGCACAGGAAGCCTGGTCAACTCTCGCCGAATCCGGCTCCAGCCAGTACCGGGCTCAAGCCCTGATGGTGTGGGGTGAAGCCGCCGAAGAACTGCAGGACCTGGTGACCGCCCGTGACCGTCTCCGACAATCACGGGCTTTCTACCTGGAGGCCGGTGTGCCGAATCTGGACCGCATCAACGACGCGCTCAACAGGGTCCAAGCACAGCTCGACGACGGCTTTGGCCACTCACCCCCGTGACGGAGTCCGGACCGCCAACCGGAGAGGTCGGACGAGCTGAGCTAGCCGGTACCCGGCAGTCAGCCAAGGATGAACGCACACCCCGCACATTGGCACGCGCTCGGGCTCGTGGTGTACGAGAACCCGTTCCGCGCGCGTGCGGAACACCGTCCCGGATCCGTGCGCCGGCACCGTGACAAGAGCGCATCCGGGAGCGTCGGCTAACCGGGCCTCGGCCACCGCGACAGCGCAACTGGCCGTCGCCCGGGGAAAGCCGGTCACCACATCGGCAATCTGCCTCCACCGTGGCGCAGCTCCTTCAGCGACCACCAGAAACCGGTCAGCGACCATACACAGGCACTCATGCCGCGACTTCATGCCCGCGCTCCAGACCCACACTCCGACACCCGCGTCACCCCGGCTGTGCTGCCGACAGCAGCTGACCCCCAAGCCCCTGGCGTCACAGTGGACCATCAGATGAGCGATGAGCGCGTGTTGGCACTTCATGTCATTCATGCCCCCTCCGCAAGGTCGATGCGCTCATCGCTGCCGATGGGAGTGGGCAGAGGCACCGGAGCGACGGTGAGCGTCCGGTCCGGCTCGGGCAGATCCAGCAAGCGGTACATGGTGCGCCTCAGGATCTGTGCGGCCTGCCCCGGTCGGGAGGTGATCATCCCGGCTACGTACCTCTGCTGGATCCGAGAGCGCCTGTGCATGGCCGCACGCAGCTGTCCTGAAAGAGGCCTGTCCAGCCGCAGCCGAACAGCTTCGCGACCCACCATCTCCGCCAGACTGCCCAGGCGTAGAAAACACTCCTGCACCGGAGGCGCCAGCACTACCGGAGCACCGATCGCCGCACCGTAACTGGTCACCGACCCGTGATCCCCGATGACCACATCAGCGGCAACCAACGCGGCCCGCCACCCCTCCTGCGGCGGTAACAACAACAAACCCGCACGCAGACAGTCCACCAACCACGCCCGCACCTGCCAGGCTCCGTGAACCCCCCAGATGTTGGGATGCAAGACCGCCGCCACCCGATACTTCTCCGGCGGCAACTCGACCAGCAGCCGGTCCAGCAGATCCGGATGACTTCCCCAGGCAGACTCCGGCTGCCAAGTCGATGTCACCACCACCAGCCTCTGGCCCGCACGCACGTCCAAGGCCTGCCGATAGTGCTCACGCAGCGGCACACTTGCTACCAACCGATCGAAACACACATCACCCGTCACCACCGCCACCGGTAGCGCCTCAGGGCACGACTCACGCAGCACCGCGAGCTCATCGTCATGAGTGAGTGACAGCGCGGTCGGCAGCAGCCGTCCACGATGCATCAGTGTTCCGCGATCCAGACCGTGCGTCGGAAGCGCCTGCAAACCGGCACTTCGTGCACGCAGCCGGGACGGCATCACACCAGCTCCATGCGGCAGCAGCATCACCTTCCCGTGCAACTGCTCCACTGCGACCTCACTGGCAGCCAGCACCAGATCGAACTCACACTGAACGGCCTGCTGCCACGGCAGAAGAAAGCCCCCCTGCGCCCGCACGAACTCTTCCGCGCCATGGCACACCGCGCCATTCGACACGGGTGCGACGGTGAACATCACACAAACACGGTGATCCGCTCCCAACAGCGCGAGAACGTCCATCAGCCGAATACCGGCAACCATAAACGGCACGACCACCAGAACGGTTCGGCACCCCGTACGAAGCACTCGGCTGTGCGCGCCTAAGCCAACAGGACCATTCAGCCATAAAGCCCCTGACATCACAGACCACCGCCCACACCATGAGTGGACGTAATGTCCCCGAATACAGGGGACGGGGCGTCAACCAGGCGGTGCACACGCGCCACCGCGGACAGGAGAACCAACGCGCCCCCGCGCCCCCGCGTGGATATCCACTGGCTTCGGCCGTCCGATGCAGACCTTGAACGCCTGCGCATTGCAAACACGACATCCCCCTGAGCGTCGACTACCTCTCGAGGGGAGTTCCCGCACCTGTCCGCCAGATTGCTTGCATAGGCCTTGCGGAAACCTTGCCGCCGATATGGCATGCCGCTGAGCGGCTTGTTGGCGCTCGCATCTCACATGCCGTTGTCGGGTTGATCACATGGCGTACGGCGACCCTAGCGCGAGTTCGTCCAGGTTTTTGTTGCTCTCTTCGAGATGCGCATACGGGAGAACGGAATCTCCCCGCCGCGCTGGTGTCCGTTCCCCCGACCTCTGGAAGCGTGCTGTGGAGGCGTTGGTGAACGAGGAGTCCATTGCGTAGCTGGCCCGCTGCGGCTTCTTCGGCGTCCGGTGGGGTGTTCATGTGCAGTGTGTCGCTTGTCGAGCGTTCGCGAGCAGTTCCTCGCGGGCGGCGGGTTCGGACATTGGGGGTCGGGTGGACCACTGGCCGCGTAGTTCCTGCACGATGCGGGTGACTTCCTCGGCCTGGGCGAGCAGCCTGTCGTTGAGTGTCTCGACAGCGCCGCCGGTGTCGGGTCCGGTGACGAGGACTGGGCCGTAGAGGAGGTAGGGCAGGTTCAGCCCACGCCAGGCACAGGCGAGTGCCCAGGCTGCTGGGTTCACCGGTAGCCGCCTCCCGGCTCCGTTGCCGTGGACGTGCAGGAGTGCTTGCCGGTGGTAGACGGCCCGGTCCGTGGTGCCTCCGATCAGGCTGCGGATCATGTGGTGTTGCGTGGCCTGATCTGTTGGGAGGGCGAGGCGTAAGGAGGTGGCGTCGGGGTTGATGCGTAGTGCGCGCACGTTCGCCGGGTACCGGTCAGGCTGCATCGGGTCTGTGTCAGTTTGGTGTCGCTTGTGCTGGTCAGCGCCACGCCAAGGACCGGCGGGAGTGGGAGCCTGATGAGCCTTCCCTGGATGCTGGGCATCATCTCGCCCTGTCTGGTCGGTCACAGCACCTCCGGGTGGAATGGGGTGTGCGCGGAGGATTCCGTGCTGGATTGATCTTCTGTATCTCGCACCTGGCCTGATGCGTGAGGGAGCTGCATGACGGCACCGGTCAGCCGGAGGAGCGCAGCCGGCGCCGTTTTTGGAAGTCGGGGAGGAGGTGCTCCAGATCGGTGAGTTCCCATGGCAGGCCGCCGTTGTTGCGCTTGATGCCGCGGTCGGCGAGTAGTTTCTTCAGTTCTTCTGCGGTCGGCTCGTGGCCGTGGCTGTCGGCGTGTTCGGCCCAGGTCTCGTAGCAGGGGTATGAAGCGATGTAGCGGCGCAGGGTGCTGGGGCTGATGGCTTTGCCGTTCCTGCCGGTCACTCCACCGTCATAGAGCCACTGGGCGAGCTGGTCTCCGTTGGGCGGTGCACCGTGCTTTTCGCGGTAGGCGCGCCAGGCGGCGTAGTAGCGGTCCGCCACAGTCTCCACAATGGGAGGTTGTTCGCTGGCTTTCTGTTCGGGTTCGAGCGTCTTCAGCGGCTGGCCGGGAGCCACATCGGTCCCCTGCTCCTCCAGAGGTGGCGCAGGCGGCTCAGTATCCGTCTCGATCTGAGGAGCGGAGGCGTCGCCGCTCGTGTGATGCCCGGCAGGCAGCGCGTCGGTTGCCGGATCTTGCCGGCGAGGCTGCGATAACTCCGGGTCCGCCCGGCCCGGCTTCTCCTCATAGCCGGTGCGTGGTTCCCCGCGCTGTTCCGGTATGGCCATGCGGTGGTCATGGCCGTTCATGCCGTGCCAGTCGCTCCGAGAGCGGTTGGCACCGACTGGCTGGCGTTGTTTGAAGTCCTCGACGTAACCGGCCAGCTCGCTGTTGCTGAGGTCGGTCACGCCGTAGGTCTCCCGCAGCCGCTGCCCGAACTGGTATGCGGAGGGGTACTTGCTGTGGTCGGCGAGGAACTGGCGGAAGGTCGCGTAGTAGACCTCCTCGCGCGGCACGTCGTCCGGCAGCTGGTTCAGCCGCTGCTCCGGCTGCGGCTCCTCGTACGCGTACCGCTCGGGCTCGCGCTGCTCCGGTACGTAGACGCCCTGATGGTTCCCCACGCCCTCACCGCCGAGCGGCCGCACCCGGCCGCCGGGCCTGACCGGCACGGTCAGTTGGGGCTGCGGGGGCTGCTGCGTCTGGGGCTGCTGGGGGTGCTGCTGCGGGCCCGGGTCCGCCGCGGCCCCCGGCGCGCCGTACGGGCCCGGCTGGGCCTCCAGGGAGGCGTTTTTGGGCCCCGTCTCGTCCGCCGTGTCCTTCGCGCCCGGGTAGAGCGCGGCTGCTGGCATCAGGGATGGCTCCAGCCCGGCCGCCGCGAGCCCCGCCGGTGCGGTGTCGGTCAGTGGTACCCCGTAGCGTGCCAGTCGCAGCGGCATCAGGGATTCCACGGGTGCCTTGCGGCGCCAGGACCGCCCGTAGTGGGCTCGCAGCCGGGCCTGGTAGATGAGCCGGTCTTGCTCCCGTCTGATGACTTCTTCGTAGCTGCGCAGTTCCCACAGTTTCATCCGGCGCCACAGCCGGAAGGTGGGCACCGGTGCGAGCAGCCAGCGGGTGATGCGGACCGACTCCATGTGCCGGTCGGCGGTGATGTCGGCGATCCGGCCGACCGCGTGGCGGGCGGCCTCGACGGAGACGACGAACAGGATCGGGATCACGGCGTGCATGCCGACGCCGACCGGGTCCGGCCAGGCGACCGCGCCGTTGAAGGCGATGGTGGCCGCGGTCAGCAGCCAGGCGGTCTGGCGCAGCAGCGGGAAGGGGATGCGGATCCAGGTGAGCAGCAGGTCCAGCGCGAGCAGGGCCACGATTCCGGCGTCGATGCCGATCGGGAAGAGGCTGGCGAACGTGCCGAAGCCCTTGTCGAGGGCGAGATCGCGCACCGCGGCGTAGGAACCGGCGAAGCCGATTCCGGCGATCACCACCGCCCCGGTGACGACCACCCCGGCCAGAACACGGTGGCCCCGGCTGAGCGTCGTGTTCTTCCTTGCGGTCACCCTTGCGCCCTTTCTTCATCGGCCCTGTCCCTCGAGGGCGGTATCGGTAAGGGGAGAGCGGCAGAGCTGGATCTGTCCGGGTGATGGAACCCGCCGCCTCCGGGTCTTTCGTGTGGCCTTGCTACATCGCCTCCGTGGAGGGGGTGTTGGTGAGCAGGAGGCTGATCAGGTGTTCGGTCTCCGGTTCGAGGTCGAGGTCGAGGGCGCGGTTGGCCTGCTGGAGTGAGGTGATGGCGGTGTGGAGTCCACCTCGGTTGCCCGCGGCGTGCTCGATGCGCATCCAGTCGCGGTAGAGGAGTTCTGCGGTGGGTTCGACGTCGATGCCGACGGCGATGGCGCGGCGGGCGGCGTCGAGGTCGAACTGGCCGCCGGCGGGGTCGGAGCGGTAGGTGGCCAGGGTGTGGGCGACGTCGACGATGCGGCTGATCATTTCCTGCTGTAGCGGTGCGGCCCAGGGCAGGTCCCGGCCGCCGAAGGGCCGGCCGCGGACCAGGCCGAGGGACTGCTCCAGGCAGCGCACGGCGGAGGCGGAGGACTCTGCGGCCAGGCCGCGTTCGGCGAGCTGCTGGAAGCGTGTCCAGTCGCAGCGCACGGCGGGGGAGAGGGTGTAGCCGTCAGACCCTCTGGTTCGACGGGGCACATAGGGGTTGCCGTCGGGGTCGGTGCCGAGTTTGTTGCGCAGCCCGTACATGCGTGCGTTGAGGGTGCTGGAGGACCACGGGGCCATCGGGTCCATGGCCTCGCAGATCCCGGTGGCGTCCCGGTGGGGCCGGAAGTAGAGCAGTACGGCGAGCTCGGTGAGTTTGGGGCCGTGCCCGGACGCGCCGACGCCGGTCACGTCGAGCGGGCCCAGGACCCGGATCTCCGGCGCGTGCAGATCACGCGCTGCTGGTGTCTCCGGCTCATCGTCCCCGCGGGAGTCCTCGGCGGAGCCCGTGCCGGCCGAGCTCTCAGGTTCTTGGGGAGCCGGGGCGTCCGGGGCGCCAGAACTCGTGGCGGCCGTGTCCGGGGTGTCGTCGCCGTCTTGTTCCTCTGGAGGATCCTGGACGGGGACGGCGGGGGAGAGGAGCCGCAGTCCGGCCGGGTCGCTGGCGGCTCCGATCAGAGCGGGGAACGGCGCGTCCGGTGACTGCTCCTCCCCGGCACCGGCCTCTTCCTTAAGGGCCGGGCCTTCCCCGGGCGAGGGGAGCGAGCCGGACGCGGCCGGCTCGGTCGGCTCGGGCGGCACCTTCTTCCACACCCCGGTCGCGGGGCGCGCCGGTTCTTCGGCGACCGACAGGGTGGCCAGCAACTGCTCGTAGGCGTCGCCGGAGACGGACTGCAGCCGCAGCCGCGCGCCGAGGACCTCCACCTCCTGGGCCCCGTCCGAGCGCGCGTCGAGGGCTATGGCGTCGGGGAAGAGCGGGCCGATGCCGCTCGCCGGAAGGACGGCTGCGACCTTCAGACTACGGGCCTTGTCCAGGGCGTCGGCCAGCTGCCATGCCTCGTCCTGGTTGATGCGGGCGGCGCAGATCAGCATCCACGGCAGCTGAGCGCCGAGTTCAGGGTCCTGGTGGGCCTCCAGCAGCCGCTCGCCCAGGTCGCGGATGGCCGCGGCGGCGTGGGGGAGGTGCCGGACCCGGCTGGAGGGCAGTAGGCGGGGGAGTTCCCGGCCGAGGCCGATCAGGAGGATGTCGGCCTGGTCCGCCCACGGGCTCATCCCCGTCTCCAGTGCGAGCGCCGTGCACACCGCGTCCACCTGGGCCTGGTCCCCGTCGACCAGAACCGTACCCAGCTGGGGGAGGTTGGCCAGGTACAGGCTGCCGTCGTCCCCGGTGCCGAGGGTCGCCAGCCCCGGATAGGGCGCCGGGACCTTGCGGGCCTGGTCCGCATCCAGCAGATCGGTCTGCTCTTCCAGGCTCCACCAGCCGCCGGCCCCGGCGGTGAACGGCCGCATGGCCTCGCCCGGTTCATCCGGGAGGAGCTCGACGGTCCGCGCGGTGACGCGCGCGCCGCGCACGGTGGGAAGTGCGGCGTCGGCCTGGGCGGCGTGGTGGGCCAGTGTGCGCAGCGCGGTGTCGAGCAGTTCCGCGCTGGCGGGGGTGGCGCTGGCGGTCAGGGCCTGCTCCAGGCGGCTGGAGTCGTCCGGCATGGCGATGGTCTGGCCCGGCTTGCGGCGGCGCTGCTGGATCAGGCGCAGGATGCCGATGCCGCCGACCAGGACGGCGGCCAGCAGTGCACCGATACCGGCGATGGCGCGCATCGGGATGCCATCGGAGGACTCGGACGGCTCGGGTGCGGGCTGGTGCGGTGTGTCGGGCTGCTGCTGTGGGGCGGTCGGCGCCGGGCTGGCCGGTCGCGCCGACTCCTTGCCGCTGCCTGTGCGGCCATGGTGCTGCGGCGGGGTCTGCGGGCGGGGAGTGGCCTTAGGGCTGCGGGTCGGGTGGTCCGGCTTGGCGGGGGAACCAGACGGCTCGGTGCTGTCCTTGCCGTCGGAGTGGCCTTTGGAGGGGCGCTGCGGATCGTCCGGTCGCGTGCCACGGTCGCTGTCGTGCGGGGGCAGGGCGAGGCGTTGTCCGGGGTAGATCTGGTCCGGGTCGGTGAGGGCGCGGCCGTCCGGCCCGGGGTGGTTCTTGTTCAGTTCGAAGATCTCGTCGTAGCGCGCCGGGTCTCCGAGGGCGGTCTCCGCGATCGCGGAGAGCGTGTCGCCGGGCGCGATGGTCACCGAGCGGGACGGGGCGTGCTGGGAGCCGGCCGGGTCGTCAGCGCTGCCGGTGTCCGGGAGCAGGAGCGTCCAGCCGGGCTGGAGGAAGGCGTCAGCGTCGAAGCGCGTGCCGTCGGCCATGGTGCGGCCCTGGTTGAGGGCGGCGATCTGCCGCCACCGTTCGCCGTCGCCGAGCTCGGTCTCCGCGATGCTCCACAGGCTCTCGGCCGGACGCGCGTCGCGCACGGTGTAGGTGCGCTGCTCGTTGTTGCGGTCCGCCGTGGGGGCCGGGGCCTGGTGGTGATCGGCCGCCGCCGTCGTCGGGCCGGGGGCGGGCTCAGCGGTAGGGGCTGCGACCGCGGTGGAGGGGGTGGCCAGCGCGGTGCTGGTGGGCAGCAGGACGAGGATGCTGCTGATCAGGGTGGCGGCGGCGTGACGGCTGATGTTCAGGCGGCGGGCACTTCGGGAGGGGCGGCCACGGAGCTGAGCGGGGATCTCGGCGAGCACACACCATGCGAAGTGGGCCCAGGCGATCCAGGCGATGGCGACCAGAGCCAGGAGGAAAGCGCCGCCGGTGTCCTGGCGGTCCAGCAGGTGGGCCAGGTCGTCGTGTCCGCTGTCCCACAGGGCGGTGGTGACCTGCGCCAGCAGGACGGGAAGCCCGGCGACGGCCGCGGCCAGGACGAGGAGGCTGGCCAGGGCGCGCAGGACCGCTCGGCGAGGCGTCGTCGGTGGTGGGGGAGTGGGCATCACGGGCCTTCCTCGGGTACGTCGACGCCGTAGAGGAGGGTGGCCTGCCCGTGGCCGGTCACCTCGAGGGAGCTGACCCCGGCCACGGCCAGGAACTTGGTGGCATAGGTGGTGTGGGTGGTCACGGTCAGGGTGGTGCCGTCGGGGGAGACGGTGACGCGGCCGTGGGTGCCGGTGGCGCGCAGGTAGGAGCGGGCCGCGGCCTGGGCGGCCTGCGGGTCGGCGACGATGGCGCGGCCGGGGATGGCCTGGGAGGGGTCGATCGCCTGCCCGCCGGCCCGGGCCGCCTCGGTGGCCAGGGCGTCGGCGCGCTCGACCGCTCTCGCCTTGCCGCCGCCGTCGACGGCGATGCCGATGATGGCCAGCAGCGGCAGGACGCAGATGGCCAGGTAGACGGCGACACCGCCCCGGTCGCCTGCCGGGCGGCGGGCGCGGAAGAATGCGGCCACAGCGGCCACAGTCGAATCCAGGGGCATCTACGTTCCTTCGCGTTGCCGGTACTGGTCGACGACCGAGGTGAAGGTCGAAGACAGCGTGCGGGAGCCGGGAGCGGGCAGCAGCAGGTCGGTGAGATCGACGGCGCACCGCACGGTCACGGTGACGGAACCGGCTTGGCCCAGCGGCGCGTTGAGACCGCTGGTGTTCACGGACACGCTGGTGCTCGCGCAGGCGATCCCCTGATCGGCCAGAGATTCCTCGGCCGCCGCGGTGGCCGCGTGCTGTGCGGTGGCGGCCGACCGCGTGAGGGAGGCTTCGCGAGCGGCGTCCTCGGCCGCGGCGTCGATTTTGGAACCCGACATGGCCAGGCGGCCTCCGGCGATCGCCAGACACACGAATATGATCAGCAGCGGGGTGATGATGGCGGCCTGGACCGCCTCGCTGCCCCGGTCCTCGCCGAGCCGCTCACATACCCTGTGCAGACGCGGCATCCTCTCAGCCTCCCGGTGTGGTGAAGCGTTCCACCGGCCCGGACGCAGACTGGGTCACCGGCAGGTCGGGTATGAGCGGCAGCAGCGACGGAGCCGTCCCGTGGACCTGGACACGGATCCGCTCCCCGGTGCTCCCGACGGTCGCCACCGTGGCGCCGCGGAGGCTGTCTCCGGCGGTGCGGTCCAGCACCTGGCGGGCGCGGTCCGCCGCATCGCTGGGGCCGGCCCGGTAGGTGCGGCCGGCCGCGACGCCGTCCCGTGCGGCGGCCAGAGCGATCTGGCGGGCGTAGTACCACATGCTCGCCTGCACGACCGCGATCGTGAGCACGATGACGAACGGGAAGACGATGGCCATCTGCACCGAGGCGTCGCCCCGATCGCCGGACAGGCGGCCTCTCCACTTCTGCCACACGCTCGAGATGCGGGCCGCCATCAGATGCCCGAGAGTTTCCCGTTGTACTTCGCCACCACGGCGGCGATGGTTCCGGCGATCGCGATGGCGCCGCCGACGGCGGCCACCCAGATGATGACCGTGGTGATGCTGATGTCCCCCCGGTCCGGGCGGCGCCTGGCCTCCTCAAGCCCCCTGCCCCAGGCGGCGGACAGGGCGACGACGGTCTTCGCGACGAGGTAACGCATGAACAGGCTTTCCCCTCTTTGGTGATGTGCGTGGTCGGTCGTGCATAGGTGGTCAGGACGCGAGGATGCGGATGACAGCCGGGAAGGCGATCAGCAGCATGACCAGCACCGCCAGCAGAGCACCGGGGGCGGTCATTTTCTCGCTGTCGGCGTTGGCCTCGGCCGCCTGTGCCTCGAGGAGTTCGGTGCGCAGACTCTGGGCGCGGGCCCGCAAGGAGGCGTAGACGGCGGCCCCGTCATGGGCCGAGCGGCGCATGATCTCGGCGATGTCGTCCAGCACGGGCAGATCGAGTTCCTGGTGGAGGCCCTCCAGGGCCTCCCATGGGGGGATCCGGTCGACCCGTGCGCGCAGCAGGGCCTGTTGCAGGAGCTGGAAGGGCCACCCTTGCCCTACGGCGGCCGCGCGTTCCATGGCCTCGGTCGGGCCGGAGCCACCGGAGCGCTTGAGCGCTACCAGGTCCAGGTAGGCGGTGAGCGCGTGGGCGAACTCTTCCCGGGCCCGCTTGGCCTGGTCGCGCACCGACAGGTCCGGCACGATCCACAGCAGAGCGCCGAGCGCCAGACCGGCCACGGCCGGCACATAGAACGGCACGCCGATGCCCAGCAGGAGCCACGGAGCCGTGGCCACCGCGGGTGTCAGCAGCCCCAGAGCGGCCAGGGCGACCTTGGTCAGCACAAACTTCTCGGGGGTCTGCCTCAGCAGGCTGAGGTTCTTGGCCGGGATCCGCACCCCGGGCAGGCCGCCGAGGCGGTCGACCAGCCAGCGCCCCCACACCTCGTCCCGGTCCACCGGCATCTCGCCCGGCCCGGCACCTCCCGAGGGCGTGCGGTGCAGGGCTGCGGCCAGCGACGGCTGCGGGCGCAGGAGCTCCCGCACCAGCACGGCAAGTCCCGCGCCCACGGTGCATCCGGCCACGACAGCCAACGTCATGGGGCTCATGACACCTCCCGTGCGGTGGCGGCCGGTTCGGGCATGCTGCGGACACGGCTGCGCGGATCGGGGACGAGGATGCGGGGAATGGGGCGGTACTCGGCAAGCGACCGCATCCACGTCAGCACGGCGATGAACGCGGCGGTCACCGCGGCCAGGACCAGCTCGCCGAGCAGCGTGCCGTACGGGGCGGTGTAGCTGGTCACCAGGAAGCCCATGCCGATCAGGCCGAGGGTGATGAAGGTCATCCAGCGCACCGTCTGCCGTGGCTTGGCCCGGTCCGCCTCGCTCTTGCGCCGCTTCCCGACTTCCTCACGGACGGTCTCGGCCAGGTCCTCCAGCGACTGCGCCAGCCCCGGACCGCGGTCGGAGATCGACAGAATGAGCGCGGCCACCAGCTTGTCGGCCGTGATGTCGCCCAGTTCGTCGGCGAATTCCCGCAGCGCGTCCTCGGGGCTCCAGCCGAGCTGGAGCCGGTCCGCGAGCGCCGCGACTGGCTCCTCCAGCACGGCCGGGGCACCCCGCCGACTGGCGATCAGGGCCTGTTGCAGCCCGCGGCCGACCCGCAGACCGTCCGCCAGCTGCCGTGCCCAATGGCTCAGCGCCTCCAGCTGGGCGATGCGGGCCTGGGAGGACTTGGTGGGGGACAGCAGCCAGGGCACCCCGACGATGGCGAGCCCCGTCAGGACCCCGGCCATGAAGACCCCGGTCACCAGCCACACCGCCAGGCCGAGCACGATCGAGGCCCCCAGCAGGGCCTGGTGCCGCATCCGCGCTTCCGCCGGGTCCGGCTGGCCCGACGTCCTGGCCCGCCACCGGGCCACCAGGCCCAAACGCTCCGGTTCGGTGGTGCCGACCAGCCCGGCGATCAGGGCCACCAGGCCGCCGACGACGGCCATCCCGCACATCACCATGATCAGTGTGCTCATGGCGTCGCCACCTTCAGGGCCAGCGGCTGCCCGGCCCAGCTGTCATACCCCTGGTTCAGCAGGTGATCGCCGAAGCCCACGCGGCGCAGGTCGCCGATGCAGGAGGGGTGCATCCGCGGGACCGCGCGGACTTCGCCGAATTCCTCACCGGGGGTGAAGATCGCGTTGGTGGCCGGGCGGCCGAACTCACCGGTCCCGGTGACCTCCAGGACATGGGAGACGAACCGGTGCCGCTGCCCGCCGATCTTGCTCTCGTCCAGCATCCGCACGAACACGATGAAATCCAGGCCGTTGGCGGCCTGCCGGTACGCCAGATGCTCGGACATGTTGCCCTGCGCCAGCAGATACAGCTCCGCGATCCGGTCGAAGACCACCCCCGGATGAGCGGCATGCAGGGTGCACAGATTGCCGCCCTGACCGTTGGTCATCGCCTGAAGCATCGCCACGATCTCCGGGCCGCGGACCTCGCCGACCACGATCCGCGACAGCGACATCCGCAGCGCCCGGTACATCAGGTCCATCAGCGTGATCTCACCGACCAGCCGTCCGTCCGGGCCGCGCTCGCCGTTGGACTCCCGTGCTTCCATCGCCACGACCTGCCGGTGGAAGCCGTTGGCGTGGGCGAACAGCTCGTGCTCGGTCTCGATGGTCGCGAACCGCTCGTCCGGGTCGATCTCCTTGAGCATCGCCCGCATCAGCGACGTCTTCCCGGCCGCCTGGGGGCCGGCGATCAGCACGTTCTTCTCCGCCTTCACACACGCCGACAGGAACTCTGCCAGCGCGGGGCTGACCATGCCCAGGCGCACCATGTCGCCGAGATCCGCGTCCTGCACCCGGTGCCGGCGGATGGTCACATAGGTCCGCGGGCTCACCTCCGTGACGGCCTGGAGCCGCGAGCCGTCCGCCAGCCGCAGCGCCAGCATCGGACTGGCCGTGGTCAAGGTGCGCTCACTCTGCCCGTCGTCGGCACTGGCCAGCCGCCGCAGCAGCTGAAGGAGCTCCTCCTCGGAGTCGGCAACCGGCTCGGCCCGCTCCCGGCGCCCCCCGGCCAGGTCCAGCCACACCTCGTCATGCCCATTGATGAAGACGTTCTCCACCTGCGGGTTGTCCAGATACTGCTGGAGACGGCCCGCCCGGAACAGCTCATCGAACACCGCGCGAGACAGGGCCGCGTCCTCCGCCGGAGTGGGGCTGATTCCGCGCTCGGCCGCGGCGGCGTCCGACCACTCCGCTACCGCCTCGTTGATCCAGCCCCGGGCCCGCTGTTCCACACTGGCCGCGCTCACTGACGGCGTGGCTTTGCGGAACGCGGTCACCTGCCGGGCGACGCGGTCCTTGACCGCCGCGACCGCCTGCCGGTCCACCACCAGCGTCGGCACCGCCTCACCCAGGACTTGGTGCTGCACCGCGCCATCCACGGCCACACTCCGGCTCCGGGGGGAGCCCACCGGGTCCCCGTCGCCGGTGGCCGTGTTCCACGGCCGAGCCACTCGCACCGTCGGGTCAGGATGCAAGGGCCTACCACGCACCGGCCCTCACCTCCCCTCCTCCGGGCACCGGCCCGCCACGCGGTGCCAGACGGGCACGCCGCAGCGCCGCCCGCTGCCGCAACGGCGTCGTCGCCCCCTGCATCGCCCGCATCAGCTCGCTGCGCGCGAAGCGGGACGGCTGCTCCGCCCCGTCCGACAGCACCCGGGCCAGCGACGGACGGTACGGCAACGTTGCCAAGACCGGTGTCTTGAGCAGCCGTTGCACTTCCCCCGGCGAATACGGGCCCTGATCCACCAGCAGCAGCCCGATCTCGCCGACCCGCTCCTGCAACGCCTCGATCCGCATCTGCACCGACTGAATCGAGCGCATGGTGGAGCGCGCCACCATCACCAGCAGATCCGCCCGCTGAGCCAGCACCCCGGACGGGCCGAACGCTCCATTGCGGCCGAGGTCGATGAGCACGTCATGCGGATACGTGGCGTGGCGCTCGATCCCCGCCATCAGATCTGCCAGTTGCTCCCAGGCCGGTGCCAGGGCCGCCGCCTGCGCGGGATCGGTGATCCCCGGCAGCAGCAGGCGTTCCCCCGCGGTCTGCGCCGCCTTGCCGTCCTCGGTCATGTCGACCAGCTGGCGCCAGAACGCCTCGGTCATCTCGCCCTTGCGGGCGGCCACCGACAGGTTCTTCAGCCCGTACCGGTCCCCGAGCGACCCTTGCAGCAGCCCGTACAGCACGCTGCCGCCGTCGGGGTCACACTCGGCCAGCACCACCCGGCGTCCTGGTTCCAGCGGCCAGGACAGCAGCAGCGCCAGTGCCGTCGTCGTCACTCCGGGCGATCCGGAACTCCCGGCTATCGCGATGACCGGCATCAGGAATCACCGTCGATCAGGAGCCGGATGTTCCCGGTGGAGGCCCACGACGCCAGCAGCGGTGCCTCGGCCTTCGCCGCGGCGACGTCGACCACGCTCGCCCCGGTGCCGGGCGTGGGGTCGCCGACCTTCACCACGTGCGCCGGTATGGGGTCGGCCTGCGTCTGGCTGCCCTGCTGGTCCTCGCCGGGCACGCGCACGATCTGGACCCGCTGGCCCGGCGCCAGGGAACTGGCGGGGACCTGCTCAGGCTTCAGACCCAGCGGCACCACCTGCTCACCGGCCTTCACCAGGGAATCCGCCGTCACCTGTCCACGGGAGAGCAGCGATCCGGGTGTCAGCTCCACAGCGGCCCGCTTGCCCACCACATCGCCCCGGTCCGCGGCCTTGACCGCCTTCAGAACCGGATCGAGCGCGACCGACGCCTTCCCCAGATCCCGGTCCGTGACGACCTGGCCCACCGGGACATGCCGGACCACGGTCACCACCTCGGTGCGCTGCCCGCTCTCCATCAGCAGCACCGCACCACCCGCGCCCCCACCCGTGATCAGCAGCACGGCCAGGGCGATCAGACCTGGTCTCCTGCGCCGAGCCGACACCCGCGGAGGAGCCACCGGCCCCCTCGGCTGCGCCGGCACCCCGGCGCCTTGTGTACTGCGCTCCTTGGTCTTGCTCACCGCTCCGTCCTTCCGACACCGGCCTCAGCCGAGAGCTTGCAGCTCTCCGACCGACACCTCGACCTGGGACTCTCGGATCTCCGTGAGCTCCCCTGACTGCCCGCCGCCACTCCACTCGATCGCCCAGGTCGCGGTCGCGGTCACCGTGTACTTCTTGCCGGGCTTGGACGCGGAGGTCTGCGCATAGGTGTGGCCGCAGTCCGGCGAGGTCCGCTTGCCGTACGCCTTCCGGTACGGCGTGCCTGCCCCCGTGCAGGTCACGGTGGACCCGTCGCCCATCTGCCACTTGATGCTCGCCACCTTGGCGGTGGCGGTCACCGTCACCGCCCCGGCTGTCGCCGACGCCGAGGTCGGCCCGTACGTCGCCGGTGATTTCCCGGCGTGCATCCACACCGGCACTCCCACCGTCCACCGCCCGGCCGCGTCCGGGGTGACGATGTCCGGCCCTTTCAGCAGCATCTTGTCCACGGCCTGCTGCGCCAGCTGGGCCGGATCGGGACCGGTGGCGGCCGGAGGCGTGTCAGACCAGAACGTCTGGCCGGGCATCGGCACACCGGCGGTGACCGCGGAAGTGGCTCCGTCGAAAACGCACGAGCGCGTGTAGATAGCACCGTCGCCCGGGTCATGGCCCTTCCAGATCGCGCTCCCGGCCGGCGGCTGCGGGTCGAGCTTCTTCACCACGCAGGAATGGAAGCTCGCCTTGCGGTCCTTGGCGCCTTTACGGGGCTTGGCGGGCCGGGCCTGCGATGCGTCGGAGCCGGGCGAGCCGGGGTCGGTCGCGCAGACGCTCACCCAGGAGTCGGTGCCCCCGCATACTCCGTTGCCGCCGCTGTCGGCGTGCGCCGCCGTGGGCAGCACGGCCCCGATGAGGGCGCCACCAGCGGCCGCAACTGCCAGCTGCCGTTTCAGCATGAGCGCGGCTTCGGCGTGACCTTTAAGATCATCCACTGCTTCCCCCATTTCTCGGTATTGATGGTGGCTGTGTACTTCTTGAGCTGGCCTTTCGGAGACGCAACCGTCTCTCCGGTCTTCTTCTTCACACGCGTCCACTTCGAGACGTCCAGGCAGTCCGTGACGGTCGCTCGCGGCACCTTGCGGTCCATGTCCAGCTCGGTGACCTCGGGGTCGTTGACGGGCGCGCCCTTGGCGACGACACCGGCCTTTCGCAGGCTCAGCACATCGCTCCTGGCCCGCCCCAGAGCATCGGCGCTGGCGTATTTGTCGAGGTCAGTGGCTTCGATGTTCGCTTTGGAGTACGCCTTGACCTGTTCGCTCCAGTAGGCCCGGTATGCCACGAGCACGTCGCGTTTATCGGCGGCCTGTGGATCGGAGGGGGCCGACGGCTTCGAGGACTCGGGGGTCGATGCGGGCGTGGACGACTGCTTGGACTCCTCCGACTCCTTGTCATCGCCGCTGCACGAGGTGACGGACAGCGCCACGCCGATCGCGATCGTCATCGCCCCGTACCGTGCGATCCGGGTCTTCCGGCCGTGGCGGGCAGTGGGCCGGGCGGAAGAACGAGCTGTCACAGGACCTCCTGAGCGAGTGCGGATGATGGCGGACGGAGCCGGCAGACCCCGGACCGCGCTCTGGGAAGAAATGCGGAGAAAACTGCGCAGAACATGCTGTTTCCCTTGATGATGGTCATGAGCCGGTCAATCTGAAGCCCAGAGGTGGCGCCGTTACGGCTTGTACGCGAGGGCGGCGTGAATGCAGGAGTCGGCCTCCGCACCCGTCCGGGGGTCCTCGGATCTCCAGCGGTTGGTGGCCACGATGCCGGGGGCGAGGACGGCCAGGCCCGCTCCGTCGAGGAATCCGGCGATGGTGGCCTTGTCCCGGGGGGTCACGATCACCCCGCCCTCGGCATACATCCGCGTCAGGTGGTGGACAGGGCGCCGGTCGTCGTCGTAGTCGTAGGTGCCCTGGCTGAAGGCCACGTAGCTGCCGGACGGCAGCGCGCCGACCAGGCGTTTGATGATCCCGGCCGGGTCGGCGTCGTCCGGGACGAACAGGAAGACCGAGGCCAGCAGCAACCCGACCGGCTCGTCGAAATCGATGAACTCCCGTACCACCTGGGCTTGCAGGATCCCATCGGGATCTCGGACGTCGGCGGTGAGGTGGCGGACCCGCTCATCCACGGCGAACGACGCCTCCTGGTTCGCGGTGATCACCACGTCCTGGTCGACGTAGACCACCCGGCAGGCAGGATCGGCCGCCTGCGCCACTTCGTGCACGTTGGGCGAGTGGGCGAGCCCGGAGCCGACGTCGAGGAACTGCCGGATGCCGTACCCAACGAGAGTAACCACCGCCCGCATGATGAACGCCCGCTGGTTGCGCGCGATGAGGCTTACGTTGGGCACGCGCCTCTCTATTCGCTGGGCCAGGGTGAGATCCCCCGGCCAGTCGTCGCGCTGGTCCCCCAGGAAGTGCGCGTACAGCCGCGCCCCGTGCGCGGTGTCATCGGTCATGCTGCTCTCCAGTGGTCTTGGATCCGCTCGAGCAGGAGGCGGGTCTGCTTTCCGCGGCGGGTAGCCTTCCCGACGGTCTGGTCCAGGACCGCG
Source organism: Streptomyces lacaronensis (assembly GCF_047337785.1). Taxonomy (NCBI): domain Bacteria; kingdom Bacillati; phylum Actinomycetota; class Actinomycetes; order Kitasatosporales; family Streptomycetaceae; genus Streptomyces; species Streptomyces lacaronensis. The sequence goes on along the minus strand of NZ_JBLHDK010000002.1, from coordinate 34,632 downwards.
GTGTAGTGCGTGACGGCTGAGGGCTTGGCCACGAAGTTGAGGCCGTCGAGCTGCTGGACGCAGACGATGTCCGTCAGCTCGCGAAGGCGCAGGCGGTATACCGAGCAGGTGCCGACTCGGGCCGCCGGTGAGGGCCCGGCGTCGAACGGCACTACTCGGAGGTCGACGCGTGGCCGGGCTGCCATCTCCAGCAGATGTGTGAGCTGATCGGCCATGATGCCGGGGCTTCCGACCTGCCAGTGCAGTACCGGTTCGTCGATCACCGCCCACAGCAACGGACCGGCATCATCGTCCAGCACGGCCTGGCGGCGCTTGAGGAGGTCCAGCCACCGGTCGGGATCGGGATCGGGGCCCAGGGCGCGGGCGTAGTCTTCCGTCTGCAACAGGGCCGGTACCTCCCACGGGGCGTAGGCCCTGATCCGGGTGGCACCGCCCTCCAGCATGACGCAGTCCGCCATCGACTCGGACAGGCTGTACTCGTCCCACCAGTTCCGGCCCGACGCCCTCTCCGCCAGTTCCACCAGCGCGCTGACTTCCCCCGCGTCCGCGCCGTAGAACGACAGCAGCTCCCGCAGATCCGGCGGCCGCGGTGGCCTGCCGAGCCCCTGCTCCATGCGCCGGATAGTGGTGTGGTGTACCCCGAGCCGGTCAGCCGCCTGAGCGAAGCTACGGCCCGCCCGCTCCCGCAGCATCTGCAGGTGCTTGGCTAACACCCTGCGTAATATCGCCGGACTCTCGGACACGTCACTCCTATCTCTGCCTGCCGGCCCCGCACGTCGTGCCCACGCGCATCGAGATTTGCGAATCGCATTCCGCGATTCGGCTGTGACGCACGTGATGTTAGTGGTTACTCCGCTACGCAGGGCAAGCGACGCGCCGGTTTTCGTGACACCTCAGCTTCACAACTTGCAGACAGTGCAGGTCTTTTGGGCCCGGTATTCCAGGTTGTGCATGCGGTGCACCATGTGCCGCTCGAACCGCCCGACTGATACGGGCACGTCGGCGGCCGGGTGACGGTATGTATCGGCCCCGGCGGGCCACCACCCGGATGGAGGGGCGGCCAAGCACGCCGTGACCGCATCGGCGGTCGGATCACAGGTCTGTCCATGCACACCGATCCGCCGATTCGTGCGTGCGCCAGCGCTCCGGAGGGCCCGCCAGACGCGTCCACACCGACGCGCGGGGCCCGTACTCTTCGAGATCGGACAGCACTGCGGCGCCGAGCGGCACCCTGCTCGCCATACGGGCGACCAGCGGATGCTCCGTAGTCATGGCCTGGAGATCCTCGATCCGGTGCTGATAGGAGGCGGCCCGTGCATTGGACAGCACGAACAGCAGCCTCGGGAACACCGGGTACCAGCGCTGCCAGGTGGGCGCGGCGGTCGGCTGATGTGCGGCGCTGCGGCGGCCGGGTGGCAGCGGGGTATGGGTGTAGAACCGCGCGTACTTGATCAACTTGCTCGCGAGCTTTCCGCTGCTCCCGGTTGCGCGATCGACCTCGACGAAAGCCTGGAGCTGTACCCTCGCGCCGTTCAACGAGGCGGCCTCGTAGTGCAAGAGCGCATCGGCCTTGAGCAGGTCGCCCTCGGCAAGGTAGTGGGTGGTCTCCGGAGACCAGTCCCACGGCCCGTGACCGTCTCCCCGAGCCCGGGCATCTTCGATGAAGGCAAGGTGAGTGTCCACCACCGTGCGGGTGTGGGCGGCGATGAGCGATGCCACCGTCTTGCCCGTGATTGGATGCCGGGGCCGGTCTCGCAACTCCGGCCAGCCCTCGGTGGCCCGCGCACCGCCGCGGGTGAGATACCAGGCACGCAGCCGGTTGGCCCCGGGCAAGGTGATGCACTCGACCAGACGCTCCTTGCGTAGCGTGGTCAAGGCGGCCGACAGCCGTTGGCGCGAGCCGGGCAGAAGCATGACCTGTAACTGACGGGTATCCACCATGCGGTGCTGAGCCAGCGCCGCGAGGGTCCGGTGCGCGAGGGTGTCCCTGGACACCCTGAGGCGTGCAGGCTGCTCAGACGCGGATGAGGTCATTGGAAACTCCGGGGTGTTGAGTCGGTCTCTTCAGAATCAGAAGTGGAGTCGGAAGAATGCGAGGCTGCGGTGGCTGCGGTGGGTGCAGAGCGGGTGAGGAAGTCGAGCACCTGCTGTTTCTGCTCTTTGGCGACGGAGATCAGCTCCTCGACAGGTCGAGCCGATGCCATGTCATCCGCGGCGCGGTTCAGGGCCGGGACGTCGCGGGGACGTGCCAGTCGGCGGAAGGTGTCGTGCAACTCGGGCCCGCGCATCTGTAGCGGACCGACACGGCGCCCGTCGACCGTGAGACTGATGTAGTGGTGATAGCGGTCAAGCTCCGTGACCTCGACGGGGTCGACTTGATCGCCCCACTCATTGGTGATGAAGCGGATCGCGTCCAGGGACCCGGCGGTGGTGGACAAGGTGGAGGAGTTCTGTATGAGTGAACCGCGGACCGCGCCGCTCAGCCGCTGTAGCAGCTGGGTCATGCCGTGGACGCGTACCCGGAACTTCCGCAGCTGTTCGAGGATCTCGGCGATGCTGCTGTCCGCCGCCCCGTCCAGGGAGATGAGCTCATCCAGGTAGGCGCGGAACGGGACGCGCTGACGTTCGTCCAGGTCCCGCCGGGACAGGCCGGCTCGCAGGAGGTCACGCACGAGGAGGGCCACCAGGAGCCGGTCGGTCGGGCCGTTGCCGGCCGGACAGATCCACACGACCATGCGGCGGTCCATGGCGGCCCTGATGTCGTAGGCCCCGACCGGACTGCCGAGCATGGCACGGGTGACCGGGTTGGCGGCGAGCCGGTCCAAGGGGTTGAGGACCGTGGGCAACGCGTCGGAAGGGATCGCGGCAAAGGATGTGCGCCACCAAGCGGCCTGCTCCTCATCGAGGATCCCCACGACCGCCCCGCGGAACACGGGATCGGTCAGCAGCGGCCTGATGTGGAAGATCGTCGCCTGACAGGCGGCCATCCGTGCTCGGCAGGCGGCCTGGTTGACGGCGACCAGGGCCTGCACCGCTTTCGTCGCGATGGTGATGGCCCGGGGAGCGGTGATGTCGTTCCAGCCCAGAGCGGACGCGTAGGCGTCCGATACGGCCGCTACCACCTCATGCTCCCGCTGCCCGCGGTCCATGCCCAACGGGTTCCAGCAGCCCAGCCGCGCCCGCAGACTCGTGACGGCCAAGTCGATCCGCGCGATCCGTCCCATGATCTCCTCATGGGCAAGGAACGGAGCGGCCCGCTTCCAGGAGTCCCCGTGTGGATCCACATACAGCAGTCCGTGCCCGGCATGCGCCAGCCCCACCGCCTGGCACAAAGCGCGCTCGGTCTTGCCGCCCCCGGCCTTGCCGATCGCCACCTCGAACAGCGTCTCCTGCTCACGGGTGGCCAGCAGCCTCCACCGGCCGTCCGCGCCGCGGTGCCAGCCCTGCAACAGCAGCTCAGGGTTCCCCAGACGGAAGGTGGGCACGTCACGCGGCATCAGCGGCAGTCGGCAATGCACAGTCGGAGGCTTCAGCAGCCCGGCGAGTTCCTCGAAGTGAACCCAGTTGGTACGCGGCGGCCGCATCTGGCCGGTGCGCCACCGGTGATCGAAGACCTTGCGCCATGGCATCCGGTCCGGGCCGATACGGAGCGGTCCCCACAGCCTGCCCATCCACGCAAAGCGCGTCCGCGAGGCGAAGACGTCGAGCGCGGCGTGGATTTGCCGCATCCGGCGCTCAGCCCGGCCCACCGTATTCGAGGAACAGCGCACCATCAGCTGGACGCGCACCAGATGCGCGTCCTCGGTCAACTTGCCCAGCGCCCGCTCCCGGTCGACCCGACGCGGAGCCAGCGGCATCGCCATCCGGCGTGGCGAGTAGCTCTCCCGGGCCTCCCGGCGCGGCGTCAGCAGACGCGACAACTGGTAGGCGACAGAGTCCTCGGCCTCACGAGCGTCCTGGAACATCCACCGCGTCGCTCGACGCGCTTCGCGGCGCTCTGCCTGGCGAGCAGCCTGAATCACCTGCCAGCGGCGTGTCTTGAGCTGCCAGCGAGGCGCGGGCTGTAGATCCAGACACACCTCGGCCAGATCCCCCAGCTCGGCGCGCAGGTCGGCGACCGCATCCACCAGCGGCTGCAACGGATCGGGCACCAGCGGCACCTCGCGAAGCCGGGCGCCGGCTCCTCCGTGCAGCGCGAACTGGGCCCTGACGGTGAACAGACGCCGCTTGTCGCGGACAACGGGCGCCCTCTTCTCGCAGCGCACCGCCCCGTACGGAGTCGTGCGCAGCAGATGGACCGCACTGGCCGGACCCTCCACCCGGTACGACAGCGGACGTGACCCATCCGCGCGCATCCGAATCCGTACCGCTTTGGCACGCCGTGGCGTCCACCAGGGCCCGGCCACCGCCGCCCGCGACAGTTGCGCTCCATAACGGAAAAGCTCCTCAGGAGAGGGATCGAAGCGCCGGGATGGCACGAGCTCGACTGCCATGCGCTGGCCGGTGGCCCGGTCTGCAAGGCGTCGTGCGACCCAGCCGCTCACGCCGTACAGCAGCAGCACGGCCAGCGTCAGCCACAGCCACTGGTCCACCACCCATCCCACGAAGCTGACCGCAGTACCCAGGGCGGTGGCGAGGTGCGCTCCATCAGACGGTGAGCCGGTCAGCGTGATGGTGTCCACCTGGTGTCTCCATCCTGGGTGAGAAACACCCGTGCCGTTCGGTTGTCGACGTCGTCGCCCCCGGCCGGGGAGGCGCCGGCCCACACCAGATGCACCACCACCCGTCGGCCCCCTGCGCGGCGGGCGATGGCGGCCTGGATACGGAAGCGGCGGTAGGGGCGGACCTCTGTCTCGGTGAAGTAGCCGGGCCATCGCTGCCGGCTGCGGCCGGTGACCTCGGCTGTCCACACCGTGCGCCCGAGCTGGACCAGGCGCCGCTCGGTGCGCGGGGAAAGGTCGGGAGGGGAGGAGCGGTCGAGCACGCGCTGGATGGCGGCATCCCCGGCGGGCCCGTCACCGGGCGGCGGCAGCACCTCGTGTCCGGTCGGGGCGGCTTCGCTCCGAGGGCCCTGCTCGCCGAGCGTCGGACCCCTCGAGCGCCTCGGCACAGCCGGCGAACCCGCCGAGGGGGAAACGGGCGCCTGCGGGGCCGGCCGGGTGCTGGCTTGAGCGGGCGCACCGTTGTGGGTGCTGGTGCCTTGGCTCAGCAGGACGCTGCCGGTCAGAGCGAGAACGGCGGCTGCGCTCAGCATCGCCGCGGCAGAGCGGCGGGACCAGCGAGCCGTTCCTGCACGGGTGGGTAGGTGCTTGTGCGGCCGAGCGCCCTTCCTGGTCGAGGTCACCATGGCCGGGCACCTCCGGCGTAGTCCGACATGACGCTGACCGGGTCGACTCGCACTGTCGTGCCGGGCCGCAGAGCGTTGATCATCTTGTCGTTGCCGAGGTAGATGCCGACGTGGTGGATGGTCCCGTCCGCGGTGGGCACGTAGCCGAAGAACACCAGGTCGCCTGGCCGGAGCGCCTTCATACCAGCGGCAGCGGGGATACGGCGCCCCACCCCGGCCTGTGCGGCGGCGGTCCGTGGCAGGGTGATCCCGGCCTGGGCGTAGGCGTAGCTGGTCAGCCCCGAGCAGTCGAACCCCCGGATGTGTTCCCCGGAGGAACCGCCCGGGCTGCAACAGATCCCGTAGGACGGGCCGTTGGCGGATCCGCCACCCCAGGAGTAGGGCATGCCGCGCTGGCTGAGCGCGGCCGCCAGGAGCGTCCGGGCCTTGCCGGTGACTCCTTTGACCGATGCGGCGCTGCTGGTGGTCCTGTAGCGGGAGATCCAGCCCATCACGTCGGCGACATAGGCCCGGGAATGGTTGTAGGAGCGGATGGCCGTCTTCAGCTGCTGCCGCTGGGTCAGGTCCCTGCCCCTTCCGCTGCCGCACAGGTAGACCGCCGCGCTCAGCGCCGCGTCGTCGACGTTGTGTGGGTCCTTCACTCCGTCGCTGTTGCCGTCCTTGCCGACAGTGCGGAAGGTGGCGGGCAGGAACTGGAAGGGGCCGACGGCCCGCTCGCCGTCCGGATCTGAGTCCCACCGGCCGTGGTCGGTGTCCGGCACCGGTGTGGTGTTGCCGCCTGCCCCGGAACCATCAAGTCTGGGACCCAGGATGCGCGGCCGGACATCCCCGTCGGAGCTGACGGTGCGGCCGGCCGCATGCCCGGACTCGACCTTGGCGATCCCCGCCAGGATTTGCCACTGCATCCCCCGGCACCCGGCCCGGTAGGACCGGACGCTCTCGGCGGCCGCGATGTAGGCGGTGAGCATACGGGCCGGGATGTCAGCGGCGGCGGCCGCGGCGTTGGCCGCGGTTCCGCCCGAGCCGGAGGACGCCGACATCGACATCGTCAGCGGCCCCGCGCAGCACACCAGCGCGAAGAACAGCACCATCCCCAGGCACCCCATCTTCCGTTTCACGATTCGTCACCGTCCTCGCCACCGCGGCCGCTCCATCGGGGCCGCCGCTCCCAAGTGGAGCGCTGGGCTTCCATCAGGGCGTCGAGGATCCGCCGCCGGGCCTCACGGCGCGGATCGACACCGGCGCTGGAAGAGGCCGCGGGCCGCGAGCCGCCGATGTGCGAGTGCGGGCGGTCCGGCGAAGTCGACAGGACAGCGGCCGTGGCGGCCGTCGTCACGCCGCGGCGTACGGCGGCCGAGGCAGCCGGACCGTAGACCTGCGCGGTGGCCGCGGCCCGCTGTCCGGCCCGATCCACCGCCTGGCCGGCTCGGACCGCCGCGCGGCCGACCGGCGCCCAGTGGTGGGCGTCGGTGCGTACCTGGTTGCTGTAGACCCGCAGCTGAGTGCGGGCATCCTGTGTCGCCCGGCTGGCGCGGCCGCGGCCGCGGGATAGGGCCGCGGGCAGTCCGTAGGTGGAGTAGTAGGCCAGGCGCCCACCTCGCCGGGCGATGCGGTATCCGCGGAAGCGCACCATGCGGTTGTGGGCCCGGGTGCCCAGCAGCGTCCGTCCATCCTTAGGGTCATAGAGGATGTCCCCGGTCCATCGGTCGACGATCCTCCTGTCGCTTCCCTCGCGAGCAGAATCTGCTGTCAGTTCCCTCCGCCCCGAATCGTCATCGCCGCCCTCGCCGTCGCCGGTGCCCGCGGCGGCGGTGGGCTTGCGCCACCGGTCGAGCTTGTCGTCGTCTGGGCGGCGGCCGATCAGCAGACCGTAGGCGCCCCCGAGGGCGAGACGGCCCGCGATGAGGGCGGGAGCCAGACCACGGCGCGCTTCGGCTGAGGCATCTCCCAGCAGCTGCCCGGAGTCGACGGGCATGCCGGTCCCGTCGGTCAGGGCCATCGCGTGGTTGAGGAGCTTGTGGCGCATGCCCAGGGCGGCGTGAGCCGGGGATCCGCCGCCAAGGGCCATCAGCCCCGGGGATCGTCCGAAGCTGGCCGAGCCGTGCATGGCCAGGGCCGCGCCGATCTCGGAGGTGTCGCCGGGCAGATGGGTGCCGCCGACCTTGGCGTAGCGCATGCGCATCGCCATACGGGACCCGAACTCGCTGGCGCCTCGCAGCAGACGGCGGTGGAAGGCGAGAGCGGCCAGTGCCAGGGCGTCGACGAGGAGCAGCCGCTCGACCATCAGGTCCGGTCCGTCCGTTAGCACCGCGTCCACGCCGATCCCGAAGGCGGGCAGGAAGCCGGCGGTGACGAACATCAACAGGACAGAGATGAGGAAGACCGACAGCCATCGCCACACGATCATGCGGCTGGGCCCGGGGAGCATGCCCCAGACCAGGGCGACGCCGCCGACCGCGGCCGCGCCGACGTCGGCGCCCTGGGCGCCGAGCAGGACCAGGGCCATGGTGCTGGCCAGCGCGGTGATCAGGATGACGGCGATCAGCAGCAGCAGCACCGCGCCGACCCGGTCCCACGTCGGATTCTCGGCGTACGCGGCGGCCGCTTTCCCGGTGTCCCCGGCGTCCTCCATATCCTTCATGAAGTCGTCGAAGTCGGTCTCGGAGGGGTTGAGCGCGCTCAGCGGATCGGTCTTGAGTTTGATCGTGTCGCCGATCTCATGGAGCGTCGCCTCCCGGCGGCTCTCTCCCCGCAGGCAGTACTCCAGGGCCCGGCCGGTCAGCGGGGCGGGCTCGGCCTTGCAGATCTTCTCCCGCTCGGCCCGCTTGGCCGCCGTGTCGTATTCCTTGCCCCGCACCCACTTCAGGTGGGCAGCGTACGCCTTCTTGTCGCCGGGGTCTTTCGGGTCGAGGATCCGGCCGAACTGGAGCAGCTGGTAGGGCTTGACGACCAGGACGTCAGTGAGCACGTCCTGGATGGGCTGGGCAACCGAGGCGGCGTGGACGTCAGTGTCCCTGCACGCGTCCTGGATGGGCCCCATGACCATGTCGCACGGATCATCGCTGCTGCCGTCTCCCCAGTGGCTGTCCACCGTGATCTGGGTGACCTCCATGGCGGCCTGGTGCGTCTGCTCCAGGGGCCCGTGGGGGCCCAGCAGATAGTCGGGGCGGATCAGACTGCTGGCGGCGATCGCCGCGATCACCAGCGTCAGCACGATCTCCCCGAGACCGCGGCCGACCTTGCCGCGCTGGAAGAGGATCAGCCCGAAGACGAACGCCCAGGACAGCAGCAGCCCTTTGAGGCCGAGCGTGTCCACGACGATCTTGTTGTACTCGTCGGACACCTGCTGCGCGGGCCGCAGCAGGAGCTTGAGCAGCGGAAAGTCGAACGCGGTCTTGATGAGCCAGCAGGCCAGGCCCACCATCAGCCGCACCAGCGTGAACAGCCCGCCGAGCAGCAGAGTGCGCACCTGCCCGCCGACGTTCGTCACCTTCCCGCCATCGGCGCCGAGCTCGTACCGGTTCAACGGGGCACCCTCGCGCGTGCGGATGTTCAGCGGTGCCAACAGCCCGCCGCCACCCTCCCCTTTGCCGTCCGCCGCGGCGGCGACCGACGTATTCACGATCACGAACACGACCGCGATCAGCACCACGAATCCGGCCGCCCGCAGCGTGCCCTGGTCCAGCCGCCTCACGGGCCATCACCGCCGGCGTCCCGAGGCCGCGCAGACCAGCAGCCCGAGGCCGGCGGGCAGTAGCAGCATCACCCACCACGGCCCGGCGGGGTCGGCGCCGGTGCTCTCGCCGGGTAGCGGCCCATGACACCCCTCCGGGCCCGGAGCAGGAGAGGAGGAGCCGCACCCCTCCGCCGGCTCCGGCACGTGGCCGCTCTCGCCCTGGGGTGCGGTGGCGGTGGGGCTGAACGCCTTGCCAGTGTGGGGGAGTGCGCCATCGAGCAGGGCCTCGGTCCCGGTCAGCAGCGCCCAGGCCAGAGCACCCACGCCCACGGTCAGCAGCACCAGCACGGTGACAGAGACCACCACCCGGCCGGAATGTGTGGTGCGTGCGCGCTTGAGCGGATTCACGCCTGCCTCCCCGGGGCCGGGGCGGTGGCTGGTCCCGGCTTGCGCAGGTCGACACGCTGGCCGGGCAGATCACCAGGGGTGGTGAAGATCTGGTCCATGATGCGGGCCACAGCAGGAACGATGACCTTGACCTGGCCCACCTTCATGGAGGGGAACCGCAGCAGCATCTCCCCCTCCCGGCCCGGTTTCCCGACCGGGGACAGGCCGGTCGTCACCCGCCGCACCAGGTCCTCGTCCTCTGGGCTGAGGCCGAGGAACTCCAGCCCGCGGCGGGCCCGAGCCGGATCGGTGGTGCGGCCCAGGGCCTTGTACGCCAGCAGTCCGCTGACGTCGTGGAGATGTGTGGCATCGGGGGCGCCGAAGAGCGCAGCCGCGTTGTGTTTGCGGCCGTCGTAGGTGATCTCGTGTGCCACGGCCTGGCCTTCGGCGCTGCTGGTGAGCCAGTAGCACTCGTCCATGACGATCAGACAGAACCTTGAGGGATCGGTGAACGCGGCCTGCCGGGCGATCGCCGCGATCAGATACATCACGGCCCGGCCGATCAGCGCCTCCAGCGGCTGCTGCCGCAGCACTTCGGGCTGAGCGAGGGCTTCCATCGGCGGCAGCGTCAGCCCGGCCGTGGTGAGCACGACCAGGTCGTGCCCGGGGGAGTCCAGGCGCAGCGGAGGCAGCTCGGGGTCGAAAACCATGCCGGCCAGCGGGTTGGCCACGACGATGTGCAGCAGATCAGTGAGCGTCTGAGCGGCATCGCGGCGTGCCGGGCCCGCCGTGTCGGAGTCGGCCATGGCCGCCAGCGCGGCCAGGACTGCGGCCATGGACGGGGCGGGGGCGGCGGCCGCCTCCTCGACGGCCCGGTGCAGCACGGCTCCCGCCGTGGTCATCGGCCCGATCCCCAGCTGCAAGGCCAGGTAGCTCATCGCGTAGTGGGCGCCGGCGGGGCCCTCGAAGATCCGCAGCGGGTCGATCGACATCCTCGCCGCGGCCGCGTCGATCACCTGGCAGGTGCCCGGGGCGGCAGCCTCCGCGAACGCCGCCCACTCGCGCACCGGCGTGCGGTCAATCACGATCGCCCGGTCGCCGCGGTCGACCACCGAGATGGTCAGCAGCTTCTCCAGGACGGATTTGCCGCTGCCCAGGTCTCCGATGACCCCCACCGACGCGGACGCCTGCTGCTGCGGCGCGTCGGCGATGTCGACCAGCACGGGCCGCACGGTGCCGCAGTCCAGATCGATCCCAATCAGCGCGCCACGTTGATCGCCCACCGAGGTGTCGGTGACCGCCCCGCTCATGGCCCAGTCCTCGGCGAGCTGGACCTGCCGGAACTCCCGCCGGATCGTCGGCGGCCAGGACGCACCCGGCAGACCGAAGGTCAGCAGCCGCTCCTGCAAACCCACCGCCCGCACGGCCCGGTAGTCCGCGCCCCGCAACAGCCCTGTCAGCGTGCGGGCCCGCGCATCACAGGTCTCGGCCTCCCGGCCCCAGACCGTCAGCACCGTGACCGGCTGGACCTCGACCTCCACACTGGACCGCGACAGCCGCGCGTCCTCCTCGCCCAGGTCCTTTGCCGCGCTCGGTAGCGAACCGGGCATCCCGCTCGGCTTCGCGTCCCACTGGTCGGCCTGGTCGACCAGCTCGTTCTTCTTCTTCCGCAACTGTTCCTTGGCCCGGTCCGCGCTGAGGATCTCCAGCTCGACCAGGAAGTCCACCGGAAACGGCATGGCCTCCAACTGGGCGAACAGGTCCGCGACGCCCTCCGACACCGCGGGCGGCACCTCCGCCAGCACCAGGTGCGCCTGATACCCGGTGCCCGCCTCGGCCTCCACCTGCAACCAGTTGCGCCGCAGAGGAGAGGGGACCGCGGCACGCCACCAGGGCTTCCGGCCCGCAGCGGCTCGACGTCCCTCTCGGCGTTCCTGCGGACCCGGCATCTCCTCCTCGTCGGTCTCCTGATGAGCACCGGTTTCCAGGGCGCGGCCGCCTTCGGCGAGCCGGGCATGACCCAGATCGGCGTAGGAAGGGGAGTGCAGCACCCCGTCGTGCACCCGGCCGCCGTACTGGCCATCGGTCTCGGCCTCCGACAGCAGCGGCTCATCCATCCCGCGGTGCACGGCGTGCTGCACCATCCATACGATCTCCGCCGGGGTGGCTGGCCGCAGGGGCAGCCCACTGCCCAGCACCGCCGCCACCCGGTCCGCCTGCTCCCGGTAGGCATCAACCTCCGCCCGGCGTATCGGTGTCGGCGGCAGACCGAAGGCGGCTTGGGTATCCGCCCAGACGGAGCCGACCACCGCCGACAACGAGGCCCGGCCGCCCACGGACGCGGACAGGGGCACCACCAGCCACAGGGTCCGGGTGTGCATCTCCTGCTCTTCCAGCAGATCCAGACCGGCCTCGACCGTCTGCGCCCAAGCCGGACACCGCTCCAGATCGACACCGGCGACCATCCGCTCGGCGACCTCGGCCGGATCGACCTGCGCGCACAGCCCGAACAGCCGCGGCGTGCCCGCCAGACTCCGTACCAGCGAGGTCACCCGGCCCAGCACTTCCTCCCTGACCTGATCCGGGACGTACCGGCCGCCGATCGCGGTGACGCGCCAGACCCCCCACACCCCGCCGTGCGTGGACCACAGAACATGCCCGGCCAGGTGCCGGATCGGCACACGCATCACTGACCCCTCCCGTTGTCTGGTTCGTCCAGCAGCAGTTGCTGGAGCGCAGTGCGCGGCGCCGGAGCGACCTGCTCTTGACCTCGCCGCCGTGCACGGCCCCCAGCTCGGCGCGTGGGCCGGCTCTTCCGTTCCGCCGACGGCGGCGGCGATCCGCCCGCCCGCCTCAGCACCGGACCGCCCGGCCTCGACGGCGGGAGACCGGCAGCGGCGGGCTCGATGGTGAACGCCCCCAGCAGCACCGCGGGGCGGCGATCCCGCGCCGGGCGGCCGCCGATGCGCCCGGCAGGTGGCTGAAGCAGCACACTGATCACGCCGCCCAGAGCCGCCCATGGCGACCGGCCCCCGATCCGGGACCGCCGGGCCATCCAGACCGCCACGGCCCACCCGGCCACCGGCACCGGCCCCAGCCACGACCACCAGCTGAACGTTTTGATCAGCAGCAGGGCGCCGATGAAGGCCACCACCAGCTGCGGGGGCGTGTACGGGCCCATAGGGATCTTCCAGTCACCGACCCGCCCCAGCACCCACGGATGTCGACGCGCCGCGGTGTACGTTCGGCTGACCCTCCGCTCCGAGGCGCTCATCGCGAGCCCCCCACGGGAGGTACCTGGCCCACGACCCGGGTCACGGCGGGAGCGGACTTCGCGGGGTTCTTGACCTCGTCCTCGAAGATCGACGCCAGGCTGAACTTCGAGGCATAGATCCCCAGGGCGATCGCCATCGCCAGCAGGGCCCCGATCCCGGCCTTCAGGCTCCCCCGCCGCACCAGCTCGATGATCACGATCCACGTCAGCGCCACCGGCAGCCCCTTGTCGGCCCAGCGGCCCAGCATGTCCAGCCACCCGGTGCCCGCCTCATCGAGCTGCCCGGCAAGCAACACCGTGCCGCTCACCCCACACCACCCGCCGCGCGCAACGGCCCGCCCGTACCTAGGACAGCCGATCGGCCCACGCCGACCCTGCGGGCGCGGGTGTACCCCACCGGCTTCGGGCCGGTGTCCACCGACGCGATCTCCCAGCGACCGTCCCGTGCCGACATCCGCAGGTTGTAGACCAACGGCCAGGCGGCATCCGCATCGACCGCCCGCACCTGGACCTGGACCCGGACCACCGTGCCGTTCTCCGGCACCGGCCGCTTCACCACGGTGTCATCGGCCGAGACCTGCTCGACCTCCACCCGCTCGTACCGCGGCGCATCCAAAGGCGCCAGCCGCACTCCCGGCGCCAGATACCGGCCCGTCTCACCCACTCCGGTCAGATAGGCCGTCAAGAACTCCGACACCGTCGACGCCAGCTCGCTTCCCTCCGGCACCGGCACCCGATACGCAGACCCCGGCGCCCGCATCGCCTGTGGCCCAGGCATCCGGGCCGGGGCCGCCGCAACGACGAACGCTCCCGACCCGGAGCCGGACGCCACCAGCGGCACCGAGAAGTAGCGCACCTCCTCACCCGATTGCACAGCCACTGTCACCGACCAAGCCCCATCGGACAGCTGCGCACTGCGCACCGCCATCACTCGATCGACACTGAGCTGCGCACCCTCACGCGGCTCCGGCAGATCCACCCCCGGAGCCATCGCGCGCAGCCGACGCTCATCGCCGCTCTGCTCACTCCGGCTGTCGCTGCGCAGCCACAGCGCGACGAACAACTCGGCGTACCCCGACGGGTCGGCAGACCGCGCCTGGTGGGGTACCGGCGTCTTCACGATCACCGGTGCCGTCTCGGACGAAACTGTCATGACCACCAGCGCGACCGGACCGGCGGCCAGCGCCCCCCACATCGCAACCCGGCCCAGCCGGACCCACCGGCGCGCCCGCACCAGCCGCACCGGGACAGCCGCCTCCGAGGACGGCACCAATGATCCAGAAGACGGCTCACGGCGTGGGAACACAGGCATGAGAACTCCAGGTCACAAACGGATTGGTCGTATGCCTGGAGACAACCCGCCACCCCTGACCGGTCCACTGGCCAGCCACCGTTGACCACCGTCACAACCGGGTCACATTGGCCTGGCCGCGCCGTGGTCAACCAACCGGTCAACCCTGACCACGCCACCGTCGCCCCGCTTTGCATGCCTGCCCCGACCCGGCCGCCTGTTCGCTCCCGCCGGGCCCGGGTGTGGCCGGCCGCCGAGCAGCCCTCCCGCCTCAAGCGGCTGGCGGCCGCAGCCGCGAGTGAGCCGGACACGGCGCCGTGCGGAGCAGCAGGCCTGACCGGCTCATGGCCGATAGGCCACGTGATCGCTCCCTGCCGCCGGGGCCGCGCTGCGGTGCTCGGGGGATGACGGGCTGCGCAGCCCGCTTCCGTTTCCGGCTCCATCGTTCCTTCCCGGCTGCGCAGCCCGGTTCCCCGGTCGCCGTTGCGCAGCCCGGCTACGCAACCACGCGGCTGCGCAATCGCCTCGGGCTGACCAAAACCTCGACCACGGCCAACGTGACGCGAACGTGACTCCTGGCTACCGGATTTGGCCACCGATCCGGTCAGAGCGCCCGGGTCTGCTCATCGCCAAGCAGAACCCGTCCTCGAGGAGGAGCCGATGCCGTTCTGGCCCCGCCGCTCACGTGTCCGTCACTCCCGCACGTCCAAGGCGACCGCCCCGGCCGCTGTCGACTGCACCGCGCACGGCATCCCATCGACCTCCGTGCTGATCCACGAGCTTCTGGCCGTCAGCCAGCACACCCGCAAGATCGGTAGCTGGCTCGCTTACCGCGAGACCCTCCCGGGGGAGTACCTGATGCTCGCCCGCAGCGTGGTCGCCGACCTCGCCTGCGGCTGGGAGCTCCAGAGCGGCGGTGAAGGCCGTGCTGAAGACCTGCTGACCGACGGCTGCATCCGCATGCAACCGACCGAGGCCGACACCCCCGCCGCCCGCGACCACATCGAATCCACTCGCATCCACGAGCGGTACCCGTGACCCGCCGCGCAGCGGCCGCTACGGCACGGCGTACGCCTCCGCTCACCCCCTCCGCCCGCACGCCCTGGATGGAACAGGGCGGGCAGAGGTGAGCGGAGTCGACGCTGCTGCTTACGTCATGCGGCTACACCTGCCCACACCGGCGCACAAGCTCGTCCTCCTGGCGATCGCCACCCGGTGCGACCAGAACTACTCCGCCTTCCCCAGCCGCGCACTGATCGCCGGGGAAGCGCTGGTGAGCGAAGAACGCGCCCGGACCCTGCTGCGGGAGCTGCGGCGGGACGGCTATCTCTCCGCCCGCCAGCGCTACCGCGGCAACGGTTCCAAGACCACGAACCGGTACTTCGTCCACGGGCCGTGGGACCAGTGGGGCGGCGTTGGCGAACCCTTCACCGAGATCAGCCATTACCAGGACCATGACGACCGGTACGCGGCGATCCGCGACGGCGAGTTCATCCCCCGGCCCACGCCGAAGGCAGGGGTCGTAGACAACCCCTGCCCTGAGCAGGGCTCTTCCGTCACAGGGGCAGGGGGTGTCAGCAACCCCTGCCAGGGGTCGTCGGTAACACCCTCCCTGGGTGTTCCACCCGCCCCCTCCATAACCGGTCATCAAAAACCCACCAAGCGGAACCATCTCCCGGACGTCCGCAGGACCAGTGCGGGTGGTAAGAGCGCTGTCTCCCCCGCAGCAGGCGCCGCACCGAGGACGGCGGGCACCACCCGGAAGGCCTCGAGGACCATCCCCACCGGGCCGCGCAAGCGGCCCCCCGGCTGGGACCAGGTCGCCGCCGCACTGCCACAGGAAGTCCAGCCCACCCGCCCCGGTGGACGCCTTGCCCCAACCCTCGTGCGCGCCATCTGCACCGCCCTCACCGGGATCCCCGGCCCCGAATCCGGCACCTACCGGATCCCGCCCCGGACCCCCGAACAGCTGATCGCCCGCATCAACCGCCGCTGGCACCAAGCCCGCGGCCCCCAACGAGCAGCTGACGACTACACCGGCCCGGATCCCATCCGGCGCCCCGTCGGCTACGTCGCCGACCTCCTCACCGCCCACGAGTGCCCCGACCCCTCCTGCGAGGACGGGCTGATCCTCTACACCGGCCGGCCGTGCGCCGCCTGCCAGGCGCGCCGTGACGAACAGCGGCAGGCCGAGCAGGCCCGGACCGCCGTCGAAGACCGCCTCACCCGCGACGCCGAGCTGGCCTCCGCACACGAAGAGCACCAGATGGCGGCTGCCCGCGAAGAGCACCGGGTCCGCGAGCGGCTGGCCGCCGCCGGCCACTGGGGCGAGCTCCTGGACCACGAGGTCGAGACGCACATGCACCAGTGGCGCCTCCGCCACTCCGACCCCAAGGACGCCACCCATGCCTCCTGACACACCCCCGCCTGCCCATCACACCAGCCCGGCCGCCTCACGGCCCGGCCGCACTGGCAGTGCAAGCGAGGCCCGCCTCCGCATGCGGACCGCCCACCGGTGGCCGTCCACGGCACTCATCCAGCCGCGCGGCCGTGCACCGCCGCGACGGCCTCGGACGCCACCGCAGACAGAACACAGAACAACACAAACGCCAACTAATCTCGCGGAAGGCAAGAAACCTATGTATAAGATCCGTAGGGTCGTCGTGGCGGCTTCGGCTGTGGCCATGATCGGCAGCACGGTCGCCATCGCGACCGCGCCGAGCGCGAGCGCCACCGACAGGGTCAACCGCTGCGGCAGCTCCTATCACTTCAAGAAGTCCTGGCCGATCCATAACGTCTGGGGCAGCGACACCGAGGGCCGCACCGTCGGGTACATCGACGTCTACTGGTCTCCCTCCGCCGGCAAGAACTGCGCCGTGGGCCGGCCGAAGAACGGGATCTACAAGCCGAACCACATCAAGGTCCGGGTCGTGAAGAGCGGCTCGGGCAACTGGGACCAGGACGGCTACGGGAACGAGAACTACCGGAAGTTCGCCGGGCCGGTCTATGCGAAGGCCCGCGGCGCCTGCATCAACATCGAGGGTGGCTTCGACTACAACAACAGCTGGGACCGCGCGGAAGCCTGGGGCTCCTACGAGAAGAAGCACTGCTCGTAGCCCACGAACGGCCTCAGGGACGAACGAGGGCTGCCGCCGATGAGGCGGCAGCCCTCCCGGCGTACTCCGGGATACGCCCGGGATCGGCAACGCGATCGGCCGTTGGCATCGCACGTCCCGGTGCGGCTGAGGCGGAGGTTCCAGCGGGTCAGTCCGGATTCATCGTGCCGTGTCAGCGTCGGGGTGTAGGTCTCAGGTGCGGGTCGGCCGGCGCTTTACCCGGCGGTGAGCCAGCCGCGCAGGGCGGCCAGGGAGGGAGTCGGGGTGATCGGCGCGGATGGTGCCGTCTTGCTGGATGACGGCGGCTGTGGTGGCGGTGGTGTGACCGAGGGCCCCAGTTCAGGGCGGAGTCCGACATGGGGCAGCTGAAGGTCGGCGAGGGAGGCAGCGAAGGTTCGCCAGGAGTGCCAGTCGATATCTGCTCCGCCGTAGGGCTCGGTGTGGGAGTCCTTGAGGAGCTGGTTGAGCGAGCGCCAGAGGGTGGGTTGAGAAGCGATGGCCGGTCCGGTACGCCTGGGCGTCCCGGTAGAGAGGTTGACGGCCCCCCTCCGGCCATCGGCCGACACACTCGGCCCGCCTGGGCCACAAAGGGTGCCCTGACCGAGTGCCGTACACCGACAGGATAGTCGTTGAGACGGGCTATTCCATCGGCCTTGCTTCCGTCGTCAGTGCGTGCCGCCGAGCTGTCGGCGAGCCTCGGCCAGGGAAGCTTCCCAGGCGACGACGCTGCCGTGGCCAGGGTGATCCTGGGCCAGCTGTGCGATCGTCACGCTGCCCGCGGCGGAGCCAGCAGTCCGGAGCGCCTCGAGGGCGGCGTCGAGGCGGCGCTCTGCCAGCTCCGAGCTGGAGGGGGCTTCCCGCCGAGCACGGGCGAGGGCCGCGACACGGCGCAGCTTCCACCGGTTCGTGGTGATCCTGCCCCGGATGACCTCGTCAGGCTCCATGAGCTCGGGGAGGATCCCGCGGGCGATGGCGCGGTTCAGCTGCAGGTGACTTCCGTAGCCGAGTATCGGCGCCGCCTGTTTTGCGTCGATCAGTTCCTCGGGGTCGCCGTCACCCAGGGGGGCGCTCGTCGTCTGGGTTCGGGTCTTGCTGAGCGGGTTTCCGGGGCCGGGGCGCTCGGCGAGCCACTTCACGATGGTGGCGACTCGCCAAAAGCGGCGCTTACGCCCGCCGGATGTGGTCTCCACGACGTCCGGTTCGGGAAAGTAACCGGGTGAGTCGACCAGCCAGGCCAGCAGAGTGGACGTCGACTTGTGCCCGAGGATCTGTTTGCCCACCTGGGACGTCGACAGCAGGGTGTCCGGGGGCTGTGCGAGCAGCGAGTGCGTCGGGTCGGCCCCGGACAGCTGCCGCTTGGACTCCCGGTACTCCTTGGCGAAGGGTGCGATCGTCCGTCGCTTCCAGCGGCGGCGTCGGCCATTGACCTCGTCCGGCTCCGGGCATTCGGTGGTCTCCCGGTCACGGAGCAGCTCGCTCAGCCGGGAGGGGCTGATACCGAACTCATCGCGGATCTGCTGGGCGTCCAGAAGCTCGTCGCCGGTGGTGTTGCCCATCGTGTCCTCCTGGACTCGTCTCCGGAATGGGGGTGCCCTGCGAGGCGGCTACGGCGCCTGGTGGTGGCTGTCGATCAGCCATACGTCGCGTTGCTCGGCCTGGTCCGCCAGGGCCGCGTACGCCATGGCGGCGGGTGTGCTGGTCCACACGGCGAAGCAGAGTTCGTCGATCGCGTCCTCGCGGGCTGATCCTGCTTGCCACGGTGCGTTCTCCAGGGCACACCAGGCAGCCAGGTCATGGTCGCCCAGCCCGGCGCAGCGTTCGCGTACCGATTGAGCGGTTGCGGCGAGGCCGGCGCAGTACAGGTCGTGGCCTCGTTCCAGGTCGATGCGCAGCTGCTCGGCGGTGCAGGACAAAGCGGCCGCGGCGAGATCCAGCAGGTCCTGGGTGATCTCGGTCTCCATCGGGTCCTCCTTCTATCGTGAGCAGTGTCGCGGCGGTGCCGGCGCCTGGATCTTTCGATACTAGATAAGTGTGAGGTATGTGGCAAGCCGCCACTACGGATGATCTTGAAAACTTCGCAGATGTGAGGCGATCGTCGAGCTGACGTGATCAGCATTTGTGGTGCCTGTGGCGCCGGGGAGGCGGTCTATCGGCTGCCCTCGACTACGTGGCGCCGCACTTCAGTCACGGTCGCATGGAGGCGGCCATGGAGTCGGTGACTGTCGTGGAGGCGGATCAGCTTGCGCTGTCCTGCCATTCCGGGTGGATGCCGAGGTGTTGCCGTACGTTCCCGTACAGGTCGTCGAGTACCTCCCAGGCGACGGTGAGCGCAGGCGCGCTGAAGGTGAGCATCTGCTGACCGGCGCCGTCGTCGACGACAGCGAGTCCGCGGTGGGTCCGGGCGGTGATCTTTAGGGCGCGGCGGAGTGCTTCCGGTTCGACTCGCATCACGCGGCCTGGTCCGGCATCGTCGTGCAGCAGTCGGCTCAGCGCTATCTGGCCGGGGCGGTCCGGCTGGTGGCGCGCCGCGTATGCCAGACAGGTGTAGGCCAGCACCGCGGCGGGGGCGCTGTTCCCTGCCCGCCGGCTCAGCAGCACGGTCCCTTCCAAGTCGTGGCTCATCAGGCCGAGGACGCTGAAAGGGCGGTCGAAGATGTCCTCGGCGGCGGCCGGTGGCTGCCCGCCCGGACGTGAGTGGGTGTACATGCGGAGCATGCAGTTCACGTCCCGCTGGATCACGCCGTTGCTGGTCGGCCGCCACCCTGTGGAGTCCGCTCCGCCCTGTACGCCGTGTACGAGGCGTTCCCGCTCAAGGCGGGTCCACGGGGACATGCAGAACGTGTAGTACCAGGCGGGCACCAAGCACGGGGGAGAGAGCAGCCACCAGTGCAGCAGCCACAGGCTGGCGTCACTTTCCAGGTACGGATCGGCGCCTTCGTCCTCCAGCAGCCACCGGGCTCGGTCGGTGGGTATGACGTCTCTGGCCGTCCCTGGCCGGTTGCTGACCTCGTCGGAGAGACGGAAGGCCGCGGACCAGAACCGCATCGAGGCCACCATGCTCTTGCCGACACCGAGCCTGACGACGGCGTCGGCGGACGTGAAGAGGCGAGGATCGTCCTTCAGGGCGAGGTGGGTCTTGAGCAGCCAGCCATGCCGCGGCGAGTAGGAGCCGTGCCGGGCATAGCGGGGGAGGACGTGCGGCGGGAATGAAGGAATGGGCACGTTGACCTCTCCGGCGCGGGGCCCCGGGAGCGGTGATGGCGGCGGACGGGAGCAGCGGGAGGACACTGGGGAGATGACGGGCAGAATGGCGCGGCTGCCCGCCCGGCCGCCGTGCCGTCCTCTGTCCCGTCGCCCGAGAGGATCTGGCCAGTGGCTCAACCGCTCTGGTTGAGGCGGTGCAGCCCTGGGTAGTCGCGGCGGATCTGTTCATGAGCCACGGGCGGAACTTGCGGGTAGATCTGGGGGTAGCGGCGGAGCAGGGCGCGTTCGGCTCGGGTGACTTCGTGTAGGAGCTTCAGTGCCTCGTGCCTGCTGGCGATGGGCTCGCTGTAGTGGTCGCTGCACGTGACGGAGATGATCCACCGGTGCCGCCCTGTCCGGCATCGGGGGAGAGGTAGAACTGGGCCGCTGCCAGGTTCTGGCCGTCGGCCTCATCGTGGCCGGGAGCGGCGACACGGGTTTCGTAGCGGTTGCGGTCCAGCTGCACCCGGACGCAGGTGCCTTGGAACAGCGGGGTGCGTTCGGTGGGGGCAGTCATTTCTCTCATTTCAGGGTCGGGGGGCCGGGCGCCGCCCGGGGCACGGAAGGGGAGCCGTGACGGGGGCCTTCGTCTCGATGGGGCCCGTCATGTGCGGGGGGCCAGCTCGCGGCCGCGCTTGAGGATCAGGGCGTCAAGAGTGGTGGGCTCGCCGTGCAGATCCAGCACCGCCATGGTCCCAGCCCGGCTGGCGAGGGCTTCGGCGCGCAGCTGGCCGAGCGAGTCGAAGGTGGCGTCGGGGTCGCGGGCGCGCTCTATGAA
This sequence comes from Streptomyces lacaronensis, assembly GCF_047337785.1. NCBI lineage: Bacteria > Bacillati > Actinomycetota > Actinomycetes > Kitasatosporales > Streptomycetaceae > Streptomyces > Streptomyces lacaronensis. The sequence goes on along the minus strand of NZ_JBLHDK010000002.1, from coordinate 13,520 downwards.
GGATGCCTGCGGCCAGTTGGGGACGCCTTCGGATGCCCACTGCGCGATGGTGTGGCCGAGGTCTTCGCCCGGTTGCTCGATGACCCGCCCCGTCAGGGACGGAATCCGGCTCTTGCCGAAACGCACGGTGGCGACGGGACCGAGAGTGCCGACGGCGTCGAGATCGTAATCGAGATCGGAACGCTGCTCGGGCCTGAGGCTGAGACGGAGGGCGTACTGGCGTCCCTGGGAGTCGGTGTCAATGACGGCGTCGGTTCGCGAGTTGAGGGTGAGGATGACGTGGCCGGGATAGGCGGACAGCGCGGCGGAGACGCGTCGGTCCATCGGCCGGTACCTGTTCCACGCGGTGTTGGAAGAGCCGTAGCCCGAGCGTGTCTCGTCGGCGACCTTGTCCAGCATCCCTCCCGACCCGTTCCAGAACGCGCTGTACCGGTCAACGATCAGCACCGGGTAGGCGCGCATCGCGGCGACAGCCAGGGCCGTGAAGAGCCGTTCGGGATCGAAGTGGGTGAGTTCCAGGGCGTTGAAGGGGACGGTGTCGGCGTACTTCGCGGCGGTCCCGCCGGTGGTGTCGATGACGGCGATGGGGCCGCCGAGCGCGGAGGCGACCAGGAGGGAGGTCAGGGTGCGGCCGGACCCTGACGGTCCTTCGAATGCGATGCGGGCGGGCCGGGCCTCCTTGACGGCGGGCTGGTAGTCCGAAGGCTGCGGGAGGATGGTCTCGGGCTGGGGGAGGGGGCGGTCGTCGCTGGACACGGAGTGCTCCTGGGGATCAGGCGATGCGGAAGGCGGAGGGGTCGGCGACGGCGCGGGAAGCTACGGTGGCGAACGCGGCCCACCCGGTTACCGGCTGTCGGTGTTCGGCGGGCTGCTGGCCGTTGAAACCGGGAGAAGGGGCCTTGTACGAGTCCGCCAGTGCGGGCGGAAGGCTCTGCTCGGTGTATGCGACCCGGTGACGGAGGCTGAGCCCGACGTCGTCGGCGTCCAGGTCGAAGACGGTGCGGCGCACGCCCTGGTGGTCGGTGTAGGTGCGCTGACGCAGGCGGCCCTGAACGATGACGCGCATGCCGCGCACGAGGGATTCGCAGACGTGTTCGGCGACACCGCGCCAAGTGGTGCAGGTGATAAACAGCGGTTCCCCGTCGGTCCACCGGCCCGCGTTGCGGTCGTAGACGCGCGGGGTGGAGGCGACCCGGAAGCGGGCGACGGCTGTACCGGCTTCGGTAAACCGTATTTCGGGGTCCGCGACCAGATTGCCAGTGACCGTGATGATGGTCTCCCCGGTCATAGCGGTGTTCCTGTGGGCTGGACATGGGCGTGCGCGGTGTGGGCCAGGCGCGCTGGCGTGTGGAGGCTGGGGGCGGAAATCGGCATGGATCACTCCTGTATGCCGTGGGCGCACGAAGGGGTTAATTCGATACTAGATGTATATGGAGTGGAGTGCAACCGCTTCTTGTCGGCGCTGTGTTCAGCCATCCGGGCAGGCAGAGCAGCAGCGGCGCGGTCACGGCCTTCGGCTGCCGACACCCCGCTGCTGCCGGCCGAGCCAGTCAGCCAGTTCGTCGAGCGGGATGACGCGGAACATCTCCCGGGAGAACTCAGCCTTCGGGGTCAGCCCGACCAGCAGTTTGTGCAAATGGTGGGCGCAGGCATAGTTCGTCATCACGGTTCGGGTCTCTTCGTCGGCCCAATACACGACCCACCGGGCGGGGTCGTTGCACTGCCCTTCGAACCGGCTGTGGGTGCCGTGGCAGTACAGGCCGTGTCGACTCTGCTTGCGGGACATTCCAGACGCTCCTGGTGGTGTCGCGGATGCCAGCGGGGCCCGGGGACGTCGCGCAGGCGCTCGTTGCGGACCTGGCCATGTGGGGCGCTGGCTCGGTTCACGTCGCAGAGCAGCGTTTCGACAGCAGTTCGGGAGGCAGTGCCCGCGGCGGATGTTCATGACTTCGGGCAGCAGCTCGGTGGTGACCGGCGAGAAGCCGTCTACCACCCGTCCGGAGCCCGAGGCGAAAGCGCTGGCTACGGGCGTAGGTGGCACCCGCCATCGCGCCGTTGCCGGGCGTCGGCGAGTGCCTCCCGTTTCACCGACGCTCAGCTGCCTGAGCAGGCTCTACAGAAACTCAGGGAGTTCAGCGGCGCGAGCGAGGTCGAGACGGAAGGTGATAGTCCCGTCCTGGCGGACGTCGGATGCTGTGCACAGCGGTGCCCAGCCATCGCGGTTCCAGGCACCCAGTTCGTCGGCCCACTCACCCATGCCGAAGGTGTCGCCCGCATCGGCAAGATCCCGGCATTCTCCAGCGTGTGTCCAGTACCGGCCGGAGACCACCACGTCTCCGGCCGGGTGCAGAGTCATCTCCAGCCAACGGGCATCGAAAGGGCCCCGGAAGGTTGAGCCGGTCAGGATGTCGCAGACGGCTGCGGCCAGGTGGGCGCACATGACACGGGCCAGCCGGTCGGGTGCTTCGGCGCGGATGCGGTACGCGGCTACGCGTGCACGGTACAAGGTGCGTGCGTCGGGAAGGTCGTACGAAGTGAAGGGTGGTTCGGTCATGGGGCTCACTGCTCCCTGTGATGACGGGCGGTTCACGGAGGCCGGTAGTGTCAGCGCGCCGCCGCTGGGCGATGCAGGGTCCACGGCCACCGGTTTTGGCAGCCGCGGCGGGCGCCCGGTCAGCTGGGCGCGGTGCTGAAGGGGCTGTCTCATGCGGGCCAATACGGTGATCTGGTCCGGGTCGGGTAGAGGAGCGTTCTGCTGCGCTGTTCCCGGGTCGCTTTCTCGGCGTTGTGGCGGGCGTGCTCTTGAAGTTCCTCTGTGTCGCCCAGGGCGTCGCCGCTGGACACCATGACGTGCGGACCGAGTTGCCAGAGCAACGCGTTGACCGCGCAGCAGGCCGTGTTGACCGGATCCGGGTCGTTCATCCACCACCAGTAGGAGGATGGGGCCCGTCCCCGGTATCGGAGCGTTGCAGCCGCAGCGCGGATCATGGTTCCCGTTCCGGCGCACGGTTCGAGGAACCGCGCACCCGGGGGAAGGTCCCATGTCAGGAGGACCTCTGCGTTGAGGTCGGCGGCGCTGGCCGGGGTGAAGAACACCCCGCGTTTCTGGCGCTCGCTGTAGCTGCGCATGTGCTGGAGGAGGAGGCCGAGCGGGTCGTCGGCCTCGCAGCGGTTGAGGTCGCTGCGGTACTCCAGCAGACCCTCGCGCGCCAGGACGCGTGCGTAGTCGGCCAGCCCACGCATGTCGTCGTCGCTCGGTGAGGCCAGCCACTCGTGTAGCGGGCGGGCAGCGTCAGCCAGGTCAGGGCGAGAAGCCCACAGGGAGTTCCATACAGCGCGTATGGCGTCGATGAACTCCAACTCCTCGTCATCGAGAGGAATCAGCAGTGGACCGTAGTCGGGGCCGTCGACGTGGGGCGGGGCGGCCAACGCGAGAGCAGCCATCGTCCCCAGGGCGATGTGTACCTCGCCCGTGCTGCGGTTCTCCAGCCACCAGGCATGGGCGGTGCTGACGATGCCGCGAGCGTGGGCGCGGCCTGTGTGACCGCATGGACAGCGTCTGCCCGCTCCCGGCCGAGCTCGCTCTGCTCCAACCACGAGCGCACGGGTCGCGCCCAGTCGGCGAGCTCCGGCCGGATGAGCCACAGCATCGCCCAGACACGGCGGTAGTGGGCGACCAGCTGCTGCGGGCTGAAGCGCAGAAGGTGTGCGGTCACATCGGGTCCGTCCTCGGGCTGCTCCAGAAGGGCGAGCGAGGCGACCACCCCGACCGGGACTTCTGTGCCGCCTCGATCGCGGCTTCTGTGCCAGGCGCGGGCCACCTTCTGGCAGATGCTCATGGCCAGGTGGTCGGGCGATTGGGGGCGTGAACCCGGCGCGGCGTCCTCGACCGCCGTGCTGACCGACCGGGTCGGCCCGCAGCCCGCGGGGCTGGGGTGCGGCGGCCGTTCACCATCGCCGGGAATACGTGAAGAGCGGGGCTGTGACATCAAAACTCCCATACGGACGGGCGGCAGCGCTGGTTGCCGCAGCGGAGGATGGAGGGGCACGGTGGCGCGGGAACGACGGTCGGCCCGTGACGGCCGGGACGGATCACCTGTCCTCGGCGGTCACGGTGATTGCCGCGTGGGCCCCTCGCACGAGGTCGAGGTGGTCAACGGGGCTTTCTGCGCCTGCGGGGGTGGTAGGGGCGTCGGCGTAGGAGGTGGAATCCGGAACAGGTCGGGCATGCCTGGATGCTGCGCACGGGGGCGCCACGCGCCATGGCGGCACCGAGCGCGGCACGGGCTGATGCACGGTCCGGGTATCGCCTCCGGCCGGAGGGGCAGGGGCTGGACACGGCGAGTACTCCGCTGGAGGAACCGGGCGCGGCGCTGGGGCAGGAACGCCGCGCCCGGGGCGGCTGAGGGTTAGACGGACTGCGAGTCTGCCGCGTCCTCCGAGGAAGGCGGCGGCCAGCTCTGGGACAGCGCCAGGTCCTCGATGTCGGACAGTCGGTAGCCCTCGTCCCGGAGGTGCGCCAGATAGGCGGCCTGCTGACGGTCCAGGCTCTGCCACGCCTTCGGCTCACGCAGGCTGTACTCCAGCGCTGCGACGACCTGGGCGTAGACCTGGTGCCACCCCTTGGTCTTGCCGTGGCGCTCGACCAGCTCGTCGAACGGCCCCCCGATCCGGCGGCTTGACGCGGCGAGGTCCGCGTTCGGGTCCGGCACGCCCAGGTACCGGGCAACGGTCTCGGTGTCCTGCCGCTCGCACCACTTCGCCCACAGGTACGGAGAGTTCATCACCACCCGCAGGGCGAACAGCCGGGCGGCTTCCGACAGAGACCTTCCCTGGCAGCGCTTCCGCAGGAACTCCTCCCGCACCGTGCGGGCGGTCTTCCACGCCTTGTTACCGGCGATCGTGCGCTGCCGCGCCTCCTTCTCCTCCAGGCTCATGGACTGCTTCGGCTTCTGCGCACGGGGCCTGAGCTTGTGCCCGTACTGAGCGGGGTCCGAGCAGAACCAGATCGGGCGCGACTCCTCGTCGAGGCGGGCGGAGTGACCGCCGCAGTGGACATGCTTGTCCACCGTGAGCGGCATGCCCAGCTGCGTGCACAGGTCGGTCAGCGGCCGGGAAGTGTCCTTCGTGCCGCAGGGGAAGTGATCCCGCAGGAGCGGAATACCTGCCTCTTCCAGTTCCTTCAGCGCCTTCTCCCGGGCTTGGAAGTCGGCCTTGGTCTGCTTCAGCCGGGCCAGGGCGTGGTCCCAGTGGCCGTGCCCGCCTTCGCTCTCGGCATCGTCCTTGGCCTTCGCCTCCTCCAGCGTCTGAGCGGCTCCGCGCAGGTCTTCGACCTCAGCCAGCTCTGCCATCTGCACGAGGTCGAAGCCCTGGAGCGCAGCGCGGCGCAACGCCTCCTCGTCCAGCCGGGCAGCCTGGCGGGCGGCCCGGATCTCGGCTCGCTTGATCTTCAGCGCGCGGGCCATCTGATCGCGCTCGGCCTCGCTCATTTCCACCAGAGCCAGAGTCTCGATTGCCTGGACACGATCGCGCTGGTTCATCGGCTCACGGTGGTCGTTCTCGATGAGCGACAGCATGTGCGTCATCGCGTCACGCCCGACCAGGTCGTCCCGGACGATCGCGGGCACCTGGCGCACCGGTCGGCCCTCGGCCTCCGCCGTCGCGTTGGCGATCTGGAGCGCCTGGGCCCGCCGCCAGCCCTTGAAGGCGCCGTAGGTGCCATCGGGGGCCGGGCGGACGCTGATGGCGTCCTGGACGCCGAGTTCCTTCACCGACGCGATCAGCTTCTCGTCGGGCTCGGTGTCCGTGGTCCTGGCGTTGTGACCGTCGCGCACGATCAGGGACGGATCGAGCCTGACGATCAGGTGCTGTGGCTCCTCAGTGTCTGGCGGAGGGGATTCGCTCGTCGTCGCCGGGGTGTCCCCTGCGGGGTCGGTGGCCGAAGTCCGGGTCTTTTTGGTGACCTTGGATGTAACAGTGCTGGTCAAGGCAATCTCCTGTGTTCTGGGACGAGGCGGCCTGTGGCCCGGTCGCTTCAGGGGGTGTAGCGATGGACGGTGACCGCGACGACGGTGGACGTCGCGTGCTGAGTGCTGCCGGTAGTGGTGGGCGAAGAGGCCGGGATCAGAAAGTCCAGGACCGCCCGGACGAGCGTGCAGGTGGTGCTGGAGGGCTCGTGCTGGCCGCATTCGGCGGCGGCGGTGCGGATGACGTGATCGGTTGCTTCGACGGAGCTGTAGGCCAGACCCCGGCGTAGCAGGTGGTCAGCTATCCGGAGGGCCTTCATGGCCCGGTGGGTCATGCGGTAGCGGCCCTTCGGCCAGCCGGGCGGCAGCGGTTCGGGGCGTTCGGCTCGGGTCATGAGAACAGGTCTCCTCATCGGGTGGGGAATGGAGTGCTGCCGGAGGGTCAGCAGCGGCTAGCGCGGTGATGAGCGCGGAGCGGAGGATGAGGCCCGGGGGAGTGGCGCCGTGCGGGACGCCGTTCCCGGCCTGGTGGCCGGAGCCGGGAGAGTCCCGACTCCGGCTTCAGATGGGAGGGGTGGATCACCTCTTCACTGTGGATTCGATACTAGATGATTATGAAGAGGTTGGGCAAATCCCGCATTCGCTTCCCGGGCGCAGTCGGCCCGTGTCGCCGCGGAGTGGACTCAGGCGACAGGCGGCGCAACCGTGGCGCCGGCCAGATACTCCGTGTCCGGCTCAGGCGGGAGCGGCTCCCCCGTAGCCAGATCGGTGCAGTACGCGTTGAAGACCTCGGCGGCCGACATGGAACGGGGCCAGCCGTCAATGAGTGCCCAGCCCTGGACGACGGCCTTGCCGCCTCCATCGGGAGCGACCGAACGAGCGAAGACCGCTCCGCGCTCAAAGGCGAGCGATGCCTGGGCGAGCACGTGACAGAACATCAGAACTCCCTCCCGCTCTGCCCGGACGCGGTCATCGGGGGCACCCTCAACGGTCACTGACGCGGTGGCGACGCTGCCGCCCTCCGGCGTATGGGCACTGATCAGCAGGTGATGGTGCCCACGCCCGAGAGCGCCGAGCAGCGCTTCAAACGCCAGGACACCGGTATCGAACGCCTGAGGACGAGGAGTGTGCATGGAAGATCTCCGATCCAACGGGGGCGCGGCGGGCCGCAGGCTGCCTGACGGCGCCACCGGCCCGCCGCAGCGGAACATCAGGTGGCCTCAGGCCGCAGAGGATCGCGGTGCGGGGGGCCCTGGGTGGTATCGCTGAACGGGCACTCCTCCACGCCAGGGGGGAACAGCGAAGCGACGAGGGAGCGCGGACCCGGGGCTCCGTACTGCCAGTCGTCATCCCAGCGGCCATCGCTGGCGATGGCGAAGGCGTGGGGAGCCAGCTGCCAGCAGTGAAGGAGGATCGCCGCGACGGCCAGGTCGTACGGCTTCTGCGCCGTCTTGCAGAACGACCATACAAACCCCTGCGAGGCGTACTGACGGGCCCCGTACGGATCGATGGAGTACTCCGGTGGCTCCGGCTGGATCCACAGCGACTCGTGACCGATCAGCCCGTTGAGGGCGATGTAGCGCTCAGTGCTCTCCGGCTGGCCGCGACCCATCGGCCCCGTGACCACGATGCCGAGCGACTGGACGTGAGCCACGATGTCCCGGGTGTCGGCGACCATGGCTCGCCATGATTTCCGGAACGCCTCGGTGCGAGGGGAGTAAGCGAAGTAGTGGGTGTAACCCATGTTTTCTCCAAGGGTGATGGCGTCCACCTGGACGCGCGTGCGGTGAGGACCTCCGCAGCGGGGGTACTGCGGCTCTACAGATCCATGAGGGTGTTGAGGAGGCCGACCACCTGGGCCCGGAGCAGCGGCAGCGTGTGCCCGTCCGCTCCGCCCCTCCGGTCAGCAGCACCGGGCCGTGATAGTCCTGGTAGACGAACCCGAAGCGCCGGGCGAGAGCGGTCGCGAAGGGATTGACGGGGTGGTTGAAGAGGCCCTCGTCATCGATCCACATGTCCCACTGCGTGGTCAGCGCTACGACGTCGAAGCGGTCACATCGCAGAGTTGCGCGTAACACTGCTTGGCGGGCGTGGCTCTCTTCCTCGGTCGCGGCAGTGGGCAGGTCGATCTCTACGAGCTGGCCGGCACAGGCCAAAAGAAGCGCGGACGGCGTCAAAGGCATGGCTGGGGTTCTCCTTGCGCAAGAAAGGCTGCGCGGCCTGCTGATGGAGGGCCCGGCGGGCAGGAGCGGCTACATGCGGAGGGGGGAACCGCAAGGCGCTCAACCACCCGCCGGGCCGGGGCGGTCGGGCCCCGAAGGGAGGTGGGCCCGACCGGTCTCAGGCCGCGATCAACGCGGGGTAATTCGATACTAGAATAACGTGGATGTTGAGGCAAACAGGTTTCTGCCCCTCGGGCTCATCGCGGGATTCGCGCCCACGATTGCGCGTCAGTACACACGAAATCCCTCATGATTGGCCGCTGCCGTGAGGTACCCGACCCACTGCGGCCACCAGCTCGCCTCTTCGACCAACTGTGAGAGAAAAGCTGGGTCCTTCCCCCGGTTCGCTTCGTACGCAGCAAGCGCAGCGCGGATCTCTTCCGGCGTGACGATCCAGCCGCTATTGCTCATGAGCTTGTGGACTGCAACGCCGTTCTCCGGGGCGGGAACCCAGGCGAGATACGCATTCATGGCTTCCTGGAAGCGGCCTATCGGCTCCGGCAGCTCCCCCGAGGTTCCGAGGGACTCGTGGTACTCGTCGGGGCTGATGCCGTACGCCTCCAGGGACGGCGCCTCAGGGGGAGCGGTGGTTTCCGAGAGCATCCCGAAGTGGTGCATGATCGCCCGGCATTCCCTCATGCTCCAGATGCTGAGCCGGAAATAAGAGGTGTGCGCCTCATACATGGCGTCATACGCTGCACTGACCTTCTCCTGCGCAGCTTTGTACTCGGGGTCGCCAGGCGGCAGGTAGAGCGCGTCCCGAGCCGCTACGGCCTCGTCGAATTCCCGGCGTGCCGCCCCGAATCTTTCCTCCTCCCCGTCTGGCATTCGGACCATGTGCATGTCGTAGCCCATCTCTGGACTCCTTTGCGTTCGACGGTCTTCTCAGCGTCACCCAAGAAGTTCGATACTAGATATAACACGGGGTAGGGGAACCCTATTCCTCGTGGTTTTCGCCTGCCCTCAGACGCTCGGTGTACGGTCAGGCCCACTCGGACGAGTTGCATCCCGTATCTGGAACACACCCCGCCGCCTGACGGTCAGTGTGGTTACACTCCCTGCGAGTGAATCGGAAACGCGGTGGTGAACTCGTCCATTTCTCCCCGCTCCTGAGGGCTGTCCGCAAAGGCGTCAAGCAGTTGACTTCTGGTAAGCGGCGTCAGACCGTTCCCGCCGATCACCCACCCCTGAATGCGGGTCCCAGAGTCCGATTCGGTCTCCAGCAGCAGCAATCCGGAGCGAATGGCGAGACCCCACGCCAGAACCTCAGTGAAGTCCGCCATCTCTTTGACAGGCGCCCCCACGTCCGGGTCGTCGTCTTCACCTTCGATATAGGCATGAGCGCATTTGAACAGCGGATCGCCTCCAGGGACGTCCGCCTCACAGGCCAGGTGGTGAAAGCCGGGTCCGGCCTTGCGCAGCAGCTCCCCAACGACGCGCAGGGCCCGTTCGACGGTAGGCGGCAGCGGACCACGACCGTTGTTTCCATAGATGAAATCCATGATCGATTTCCTTCGTGATTCAGTGAACTATTCTCGTTAGTTCGATACTAGATATTTGTGGTTCGAGGGCAGCTCCTCTTATGGCACTCGCGCTCCTCTCCGGACCGTTGGGCAGCCCGAGGCATCACGCAGTTCTACCGGCAGTGCCGCGGTCGAGCTGGCATACGGACACGCCAACAGCCCGAGGCCGGCCTTGAGCCCGGTGTGCCGCAGGACGGGCATCTGCGGCACACCGGGAGCACTACGCCCCCACCCACGCTCTCCTGCGCCAGAGAGAGCCCCAGAGCGCCGGAAGGGCTCTGGTGAGCGGCAGCGGGGAGCCGCCCACCAGAGCCGGTCCGGCGGCGCTCCAGGCGCGGCTGCCGGAGTGGACGGCGGCTACGCCGCTGCTGCCAGCGACATAGCTGTCAGTGCCTGGCCTTGCAACTCGTAGGCTGCATCCCCATCACTGAGAGTCTGGGCCGCCGCTGTGACGGCCTGCATGACGCCTCCTGCCGTGATCTGACCGCCCGCAGTGAAGTGGTTGAAGATGGACTCGCGCACGCTGTCGCTGAACCTGAGCCGCTTGCTGACGTACTCGATGGCCTCGGCAGGCTTCTCGACCTTCCGGCCCGCCTCACGCTCGATCTCCGTCAGCTTCTGCTCCACGTAAGCGTGGTCCATGAACATCGCCACGGCATCCCGCGTCTGGGAAGTGATCAGCGAGAGGTTCCTTCGCTGAGTCTCCTCCGAATACCGGATCACTCCTTCGTCGAGCTTGGCACCCAGATGAGTCCTACCGAGTGCGTCCTTGGTGATGGTCAGGCCGTTGGTGCACACCTGCACGACGATCTGAGGAGTGATGGTGTACCTGCCGCTACCTACCTCGCTGTTCGCCAGCACGAAACCGGCTGACACAACGGGGAGGTCGTCACCGCTCTGCCCGGTGAAGGGAGAGCGGTAGCCCTTCAGCAACTCGCGGGCAATCACCTTGACGGCTTCGGACTCCACCCGCACGACCATACGACGGTCAGTGAGGTCCGCCCCGAGAATCTTGATCGGGTGGCGGGCTTCCTCGACGCCTTCCAACGCGGCGGCGAGCACGTCCAGATGGTCGATGACCCTGTAGCTGTCCGACAAGAACGCCCGCAACGTCCCCGGCGCACCTCGGAACGCCCGCAGGAGGAACTTCCGCTCAGGCTCTCTCTCCAGCCACCCTCCGACGTTGAGGTCGTACAGATCGGGGGCCTCCGCCCGCATCCTGCGCAGGTAGGGGAGGGGAATGTTCAGCTTGGCGGCAATCCCTTCGTCCGCCACAGCGTTGGGGCGGTAGACGCGATCGCCAACAACGATGTTCCCGGCGCGGGCCGAGATAGCGCCTCCCGAGGCGACGGTGTCGAGCTTGATCCCTTCCTCGCGATCGAGCGCCTGGCGCAGCTCTGCGAAGGACGCGTTTCTCTGGGGTGAGGGCATGGTGAGCTGATCGATTTCGTGAGCCACGCTGGGCTCTCCCTTCGTGTTGATCGGCGGGCCGTCGGCGTCACCCGACGGCATATATTCGATACTAGATGATTATAGAGGGTTGAGGCAAGCAAGTATCCGTCCGCTCAGGCGATGCGTCCTTGATCCTGGAGCATGAAGGCGTGGTTTGCTGTGTGGCGTGGTGTTTCTGCCTGATGGGCTCGCCCACCACGGTAGCGGCTGGCCTGGGCCCCGAACATAACTCGGGGCGGGCGCCCCGCCGCCGTGCGGAACGGCGACGGGGCGCCCCACCAGGGGGCTACACGATGCCGTACGTGTAGTCCTTGGCGACCTTCCCCCACCGCTTCATCCCGTCCACCCGATGCGGGTGGAAAGGTGCCCAGTAGGTCGGGCGCACACGAAGGAACTCCCGCGCCTCGTGGGTCTCGATCTCAAGGATCTTTTCAAGTACGCGACGGTAGAGCTTGATGTCGTCGCAGTCGCTGACCATAATCGCGAACTTCGCGTACGACCCATCAGTGTGGGACGGGTAACCCTGCTCGGCAAGATGCCGCTCAGAGTGGTACGCGGGGAACACGAACGTGACCTCTACGGTCCCCTCAAACCGCTTGGTGTAGTCCTCGGCGGTGATCTCCCAACCGGGCTTGTAGCCGAGTTGGTTGATCAGCTCCACAGCGGACTTGGTTTCCATCGAAACCGTTCCCTTCGTGTGTGTTTGGCGTGTCCCTTGGCGTCACCCAAGTGACTTCGATACTAGATATACCCGGAAGTCGGGCATCTAACCCTCCGGCCCGGGAAAAGATGGGCCGGGCAGCCGCTAGATGTGGCGCATCCTGCGAAGAGCACTCAGAAAGCTGCCCAACCTGTAGGCAACAACCTGCGGCGTGACTTCACCCCTCTTTCCTCCGTGAATGGTCCCCACCGTCTTGGGGCCGGTCGCACTCAGGAGAACTACCTCATAGGAACCCCCCTCCTCCGGCACCTTCAAAACGAGCGGTCCCGAGGCAGACTGGAATTGAATCCCAATCAGCTCAGCATCCTCGTTGTCCACGATCTGTGCCAGCGTCCGCCACTCCGCCGCCGGAAGATAGTTGGCGATTCTGCGGGCATGCTCGGCCTCCGGCGACTTCAGGAACGCTCGGCGGGCTACCCCCTCGGATACTGTCAGCTCAACTTTCACGTTGATCCCTTCGTGTGCTTGGCGTGTGTCGCTCGGTGTCACCCGAGTGACTTCGATAATGGACATATTCCGGTTCAGGTGAAGGAAACCATCACGGAGACCGATGCACTATCAGGCGCATGATGGGAGGCACAAAACAGAGCGCTTTGAGATGCAACTTCCATTGCGGCCGGTGGTCCCTCGGTTGAGCAACAGGGCAGGTGGACAACCCCTTTAGAGAGTGACCACGGCGAGACTTTCCCTCCCAAGCTGCCCTCGGTGTATAGAAGGATGGGGCCGTAGTGGGCGTATGCTCGGGAACGCGAGAAACGCTGCGCTTGCTCTAGGAGGTCATCACGGGTGGCATTGGGTGCACGCAGACGACATGCACCCCAATGCCCGGCGTTACCAGCCGAACATTCTTGTTACGCCATCCATGGCCTGTGCCGTGACACCAATCGACAACAAGACGATAAGGATCCGCAGATCCCTCACTGCCCGCTCCAGTAGTTCGAGGCGGTAGAGCATCTCCCGTTCCGTGAGGGAGACATGATCCCCGTTCATTAGCGCTCCCTGTCCATCAACTTCGCCAAAGAGCGTGCGACGTTCTCTGTTCGTCCGTTATTGCGCCCCTTTCCGTAGCCACAGTAATAGATCATGACTGTGACCAATGCCACGATGATCAATGTCCCCATTACAACTTCCCTTCGTGTACGGCGGGGTTCCTAGGCGTCACCCTGGAACTGATTCGATACTAGGTATAGTTCGGTGATGGGTCAACAGGCGCGAGGTGGGTTTTTTCTCAGGTTGCACGTCATTCGAGCTGGCCGTTGTGGCAGCAGACCAGTAGCCCGATGGGTGTGTTCTGTTTCCGCCAATCCAACATGCTGCATCACGACTGATGCGCGTACTCACTTCCCGCGCCTAGTTGGACCGGCCTGAGGTGGTCTCAGGCCACGGAGGCGCAGCCGGAGGGGCCCGGGCGGGGGAGCGTAGCGGACTCGCCCGGCACTCGGCTGTACGGCCTCGCAAGGCGGCTGACCGGGCCTTCTCTGACCCTTTGCCAGCCTTTCGAGCAGCCGCGTAGCGGGCTGCTCGCCAACTGCCTCGCGCAGCGAGGCAGTTGGGTTCCCCGGAGCGAAGCGGAGGGAGGGCTCACGCGGAGCGTGAGCAACTGCCGTGCGAAGCACGGCAGTTCACTGCCTGCGGG
>NZ_JBLHDK010000001.1:0-98534 GCF_047337785.1 Streptomyces lacaronensis | reverse complement strand
GATATGCCCCGGCAAGCCGGGGCATAGTGACGGCTCCGCTGACGCTCCGCCAAATTCCCGCGCAAGCGCGGGAATTGAATTCCGCAAGCGGAATTCCAAAGGAGTGTCAATTCGCGCAAGCGCGAATTGAAAGCACCCGCGCAAGCGCGGGCGCCGAGGCTGGCAGCAAGGGGGGTGCATCACGCTTGCGCCTGTGTAGGGCTTGGGAATCCCAGCCACTACCCCCGCAACGGGATGACGGGCCATCGGCCTGACGGGGTGCCGGCCGCACCTCAGTGACGGGCTCCGCTGCGCTTCACCCGAACCCCTCCCCCAACCTGGAAGCCGCCCTGGCACGTTCACCGATACCCCGTCAGCATACACGCCAACCTATCGCCGCGACACAGGATCTATCGACGTATCACCCGAGCGAGCGAACACCCAGCGCGGCTGATGCATCACGGCAACTAGCTGTGTAGCGTTTGGATCCTGGCCCCGCCACCCCTGCCTTGACTAGAAAACTTCCGGCAGAATTCAGAATTGAGCGGACCCTAAATCGCTCAGCCACAGAACGGAAGCCCCGATATGCAGATGCTGAAATTCAGCGTGCGGAGGTACCGGAGCCGAACGGCCCCTCAGGGCCGGGCGGCGCAACCGACCACCGGCATCGGCCACGCCTCGATGCGTTTGAGCGTCACGGTCGGCACCACCCGAGACGCAGCTCCGCTGATGCCGCCTACGGTCCGCACCGGTCCACGGAGCCGCACGCGAAGCTGCCTCAGCCACAGACCCTGGCCGAGGCGTCGCAGGAAGCCGCCTATGGGCCCCGTACAGACCTCGGCCCATCGATCCGGGCCAGCCCGGGAGGAACGGCCTGAGGCGCGCTTGGGGGCCTTCGCGGGCGCAGTAGCCGTACAGACCGGGTGGCGGCTACGGGCCGGGAATGCCCGAGGGCTACGCAGCGTCGGCTGTACCGGTTGGTGCCGTCGGTAGCGGGGTTGCCCACCGTGGCGGAGGCCCTGGTGTCGCCCCGCGCGCGCGTGCGTCTTAGGGAAAAGAGGGCCCGCGCGGAAAACCGGCTCTGACCTGAGCTTTTGCGGAAGGCGATGTGTCGGCGCTGACACATTGACCTGCGGAAATGTGTCCGTGGTGCCACAGCGACACCCGTATTTGGCAACCCTGCTTGTACAAATTTGGAACATTGCTGGTGAGGGCTGGTTTCGAGGAAACAGGCCTCGAAACCGTTGTGTCGGCGTCGACACCAAAGCGCCACGCCAGCGTGTACAAATCTGCCAACCGAGCTTGAACAACTGCTAGTGTCCGGCGCGACCCCCAAGATCGAGGACAGGACCACCGTCGATGCCCCGCCAGCCCAAGCGCTCCGCCGCCGGCCGCGGCAAGGCCCGGATCACCGCCGTGCCACCCGGTGGTGACAGCGCCTTCCGCGAGACCCTGTCCTCCCGGCTGGGCAAGGACATCAAGCCGCCCACCCGTAAGCGGCCGGTGCAGCAGATGGACGTCAGCGTCCGGTACACCTACCGCGCGCCGCACGACATGTACGGGCGTTCCGGCTACAGCGTGGTGTCCAACGACTTCCTCGCCGACGTCCTGGCCGTGCTCATCGCTCAGCACGGCATGTCGCCGATCCAGTCCGCGGTCCTGCTGTGGTGCATCGGCCGGCAGCGCGAGGGCTGGCTGCGCGCCACCCACAAGAAGATCGCCGACAAGCTGGGTGTGGAGCGGTCGAACGTGACCCGGGCGATCGGCCGCCTGGAGCAGTGGCACATGATCCAGCGCGTGGACAGTGGGCTGATCTTCGTGAACCCGATGCTCGGGTTCGAGGGCAACGGAGACGTGCAGCGCGAGATCCTGGACTCCTTGCGCGACAAGGACGGGAAGCTGCCGGAAGACGTCTTCCCGGCCCTGAACGCCCCGCCGCCACCGCGCAGCGTCCAGCTGGAGCTCGGTGTCGAAGACGGGGAAGATGAAGTGGTCGACGAAGAGGGGCGGGCATGCTGATCCAGGCGAGCGCCGGTTTCGGAATGCTGTACCGGCTGGACCTCACCAAGGCCGCGATGGAGCTGCTGAGCGTCCTCATCGAGCGCCAGGAGCCCGGCGGCGAGGTGAACGCCTCCCAGGCCGAGCTGGGGGCCCGCGTGGGCCTGTCGCGGAACTCCGCGAACACCGCGATGGGACTGCTGGAGAGCAGGAACCTCGTGCTGAGGCCGAAAGACCGCAAGTACCGGACCTACTACCTCCACCCCTACATCGCCTCCTACGCCTCCCAGGAAGAGCTGGAGGAAGCGATCGAGGACGCATCCGAGCGCATCGAGGCCGGCGAACTGCCCGAGATCACCGTTCCGCTCTACGAGACCGCGCCGCCCAAGCGCCAGAGCCAACCGCTCCGGGCTGTCCGCGCCGCCGGCTGATGCCGCCCGCCATCACCCGCGGGTGATAACCAGCCGCGAAATGTGCCCCTGACGCACAGGAATGTGCGTCAGGGGCACATTCGTCTGTCCCAAGCGGTGAGCACCCGGTGCGTACGTCGTTCCCCTCCAGGGGAAAGTCACAGCTTAGGCGCGGGTGGTCGGTAGCACCAGGTAACCGGTTTGTTCTGGTTCTCCAGAACAACCAGCGGCTGCTCCGGCTCGTGCGTACATCGGTCCCCTCTGCGGGAGACCGCAGGCAGCCGTCCCGCACGGTGGCGCTGCTGCCACCGTTTCGTGGCAGCAGCGCCACCGAACAGCGCCGTAGGTCAGCAGACTCTGACCTACGGCGCTGTATGCAGCCGCGCATAGATCTCGCCCGGAGCATCGCAGATCTGCGATGTTATGCAGCCGCCGGGCCGGGCCCACGGCTGTGCTGGCTGTCGCGGAACAGCGGGCGCCGACCGTGAGCAGCGGGGCCGAGGGGCGTGCTGCACCGGCCGGGTCGGCCTGCTACCCGTGCAGCACCCGTGTGCCGCCTGGCCCATGCAAATGCTGCGCTGCACCCACGACACCGCCCTGCTGCAACCCCACCAGGACCACGAGCAGCACCCCACCGACGACGTCCGCCACCCACTCGTGCTGCGACTCGCTGCACACCACGGTGAGCAGCACGACCAGGAGTAGCGTGCCCCGTCGCCGCAGGCCCTCGGCTCGCACCTCACACCCTCACACCGCGCCTCGCCCACCTGGGGAAACGAGGTGTGTGCCTCACAGGAGCAGCCGGGAGCGGCGGTCTACAGGACGGTGCCGTGCAGGGAGCGGCGGTCGCCGGACATCGCGTAACGGCGGGCGGCGAGGCCGTGCTCGAGTTCCTCTCCGATCGCCTCGCACAGCGGGGCGAGGACGTCGGCGGCGTCGGTGTCGGAGAGGTAGGCCGGGGCGACTTCGAGCATCAGCTCGTCAATCGCGTGGGTGCTGGCGGCGAGGTCGTCGACGACGGCGCGCAGCGCGGCGAGGGCGGGATCCGCCGGCGGATCGACAGGCGGCGGAGGCGGGGCGGTACGAACGTCGCGGACGGCCTGGCGGAACACGGCGCGCACGGTCGGCTCATCGATGGCTTGGAGGCCGCTGTGGGCGAGCGTGGTGAGTCGGTGGGTGATCAGCTCCGCGACGTCGCCGCTACGGCTGGAGACGGCGATCAGGGCGCGCTGGGAGAGGCCGTAGTCGAGCGCGGCCGCGGCGACCGGGTCGGTGTCTCGTGCGAGACGTCTCGGTGCCGGCGGCGACGGCGCCGTGGATCGCGGCGAGGGAGCGGGCGACGTCCAGGAGCCGGTACGCCTGGGTGCGGCTGATACCGAACTCCGCGTCGCAGTACGCCTCCCAGCTCGGCTGCCCGAGAGGTGTCCAGACACGGGCGGCGTGCGCGTCGCGGACCCGGGCGGCGAGCACCGTCACGGAGCGCCGGACGTCGTCCATCGCCTCGCGCAGCCCAGCCGTCATCTCCCGGGCCTGCGCCGCGCTGAGCGGCGGCCGCGTCGGTTCGGCGACGCCGCCCTGGTCCTGGTCGTGCTCGCCCATGATTCCATCGTCCTCCGCGCCGGTGGGCCGGACCAGGGCGTAGGGAAGCACGGACGCAAGCTCCAACTCACAGGCTCACAGGCTCACAGATCACCGCGTCTACCTGGGGAGATGGGGTGTGAGGCTCATAGCTGGAGCCGGGGCCGACTCCAGCTAGAGCCCCAGATCGCGCCGGGCTTCCAGCCCGTACTCCCGCAGTTCTGAACCGTCCGTCCCGTAGCACTCCCAGCCGTCAGCCACGTACTGCCGGACCATCTGCCGCAGCAGTTCGCCAGTGGGCGAGGGTCCCAGCGCCACATGGACCACGACGACCGGGCCGGGCTCGTCATAGCTGTCCCACCAGACGGGAACCTTGCCCTCGCGCTCAGGCACCAGGTGGTGCTCGACCGAGCGCACCGGCAGTTGCACCGGCCCCGGCAGCGGGCGGGCCGTCTCGCGGTCAACGACACGCAGCGACGCAGCCATGAGGTAGGTCCCGATCTGCGGGACCGCTGCGGCCCGGTAGCCCTCGGTCCGCTCCAGCGCGCCGAGGTAGCCCTTGGATGGCTCGCCGACCTGTCCGACGCTTTCATAGAACTCGACTCGCACTCCCAGATTGATCACCTGGGGATCCTCCCAGCCCGGCACTGCGGCGTCCGGCGATCCCAGCGGATCGGCTGGGAGACGCCCTGCCCAGGCAAGAATCCCGTTCTCATCGACATCGGCGGCCGCTGTGTCACCTCGGGCGGCGGGGCAGAGGCGCTGTCAGGTGTTGGCGCTGAAGTATGCAGCGGCAGCGTCGATGAATCGGTCGTGTGCGGCCCGTGCGGCGTCCTGCGCTGCGGTGAGCTCCTCGATGCTCGTGGCAGCATCGACCATGTCGTAGGTGGCGACGACCATCGCCTTTGCGGTGGCGTGGACAGCCGGGTCGGGCACGAGGAGCCGCAGCGCAACCAGGGGGCGGGTGATGGCGGAGCGGGTGATATGGGACTTGGCTCGCAGTTCTTCCAGCTCATCGTTGCTGGCGCCGCGCAGCCGAGCCTCTCCGCGCATCCACAGGGCCCGGCGGTGGTCGGAGTCGGCGGAGGCGAGCGTGGTCACCGCGTCGAGCCTGTCACGGCGCAACTGCTCAGCGGCGGCTGCGCGTTCGGCGCGGCCAGCCGCCAGGTGTTGGAAGGTGCCGGTGACGATCGATCCGAGGAGCGTCCCGATGACGGCAACGAGAGTGGTGATCACGGGCTGCTTCCTTGGTCGGGTGTCTGGTCCCGGGCCAGAGCTGAAACGGGTGCGGCCACCGTTGATCATCGTGATTTGTGTGGAGTAACGATGAGACGGTGGCCGCACCCCGTAGGGCTCGGAGAGTGTCGGTCCGTACGTGGTGACGGTCCGTGCCGTGGCTGAGGAGCGCGGCAAGTCCTGCATCCATCGCGCCACTGTGGCGGCCGGCGCGCGACCAGCACGAGACGATGATCAGCCAGATGACGACTCTGGCCTGCCCACCTCGCTGTGCGGCTTCAGATGGTCGACGGAGGAAGACCGCCCCGTGAGCGGTTTGCCGGACTGCCGCGAATGCCTCCGCGAGCTCCAGCTCGGTGCCGAACGGCCCCGCGGCAACTGGTAAGCAGTAGCCACCCGGCTGACTACGCGTTGCCGCCCAGGGTGGCCACTGGTGGATCCGGCCGTGGATACGATGCGAAACGCCCCGACCCCGGCAGCTGCAAGACACTGTTGGCGAATTCGGTTCAGAAGCTTCTCCTGATCCTTGCGTGACAGAAAGGTGTGCTCGCGTACAGGCGGATGAGTCCGAAGCAGCTGTGCCCGCCCAAGCCGAAACCAGGTGGTCGCGAGCTGGTGCAGGAACCAGAGGATGAGTAAAAGGCGTCTCCCAGGCGATCAAGCTTGAGGGGATGGCAGAGTGCGGATCTACATCAGTGCGGACATGGAGGGCGTCACAGGGCTCGTTGACGCTGACGACGTCCAGCCCAGCGGCCGGGACTACGAGCGTGGACGGCTGATGATGGCTGAGGACGTCAACGCCGCCGTCCGTGGCGCCGTCACGGCCGGCGCCACCGAGATCACCGTCAACGATGCGCACGGCCCGATGCGCAACCTCCTACCCGAGTCCCTGCACCCGGCAGTCCGCCTCATCCGCGGCAAGCCCAAGCACATGGGCATGTTGGAAGGCCTCAACCCCGAACACGACGCTGTCATCTGCGTCGGCTACCACTCCCGGGCCGGGGCACTCGGCGTTCTCAGCCACAGCTTTATGGGCCACGAGATCGAAGACATGTGGCTGGACGGCCGACCCGTCGGTGAGATCGGCCTGACCCACGCCACCGCGGCCGCCATCGGCGTTCCGGTGACGGTTCTCACCGGGGACGACTGCGCCTGCACAGAGATGTCGGAACGCGACGCCTCGGTGAGAACTGTGGCCGTGAAGTACGCACGGGACCGATTCGCGGCGGATCTACGCCCTGCGGAAGAAGCACGTGCGGCCATCGAGAAAGCGGTCGCCTCCAGTCTCTCCACACCGCCGAAGGCACCGGTGGCCCCTGCGACCCCATCCACTCTTACAGTGCGCTGGCAGTCGGCTTCAGTGGCCTCGACCCTCCTTGGAATCCCAGGGGTTACCTCAACAAACAGCCGGACGGTGCAGGCGCAGGGCACTCTCCCCGGCCTTTACCGGCTGTTCGGCGTGTGGATGCGGGTGGCAGCGTCCCTGACCAACCAGCCACCGTATTGCTGACCGTCACGCGAGCGCGCGACGGTCAGCAGCTTCCGCCCCCCTCGCGCTCTAGGAGCAGGAGTTCTGCGCGGGGGGGGGCGGAGCGCTGCCAGGTGAGAAACGCGCGTCCGGGCCCGTGGGGTATCGGTCCACCAGGCGTTGAGGCGGTGGAGGTTCATCGCGGTGGCAGTGAGCTGGTGCTGTAGCCGCGCCTTGGCCAGGCCGTGATAGCGACATCGCCGCAGGCCGAAGGCCCGAACGCCTTGGGAGATCGTGCCTTCGACACCGGCTCGGTGTGCGTACTGTTTTTTCCATTCCTGGGTGTCTTCCTGGGCCCGCGCCTGCTGGATCGCCTCATACTCTGCTTGTGGGCGGAGGGTGATCCGGCGGCCCATGTCCGACTTGTTGTTGGAGCGGGTGCACTGCTCTCGGGCCTTGCAGGGACGGCAGGCGGCTGTCGGAAACCGTGCTCGGACTACGGCTGTCCCCTCCTGGGAGCGGTCTTCGGCCCATCGGCTGCTGGTCGCGCCGTTCGGGCAGGTCGCCTGCTGGTTCTCCCAGTCGATAATGAAGTCGGCCTGGGAGAAGCCACTGCCGTCCTTGGTCTGCCAGCTGGTGGATGCGAGAATTGGGCCCACCAGGTTGACTTTGTGGTCTCGGCGGGCGGTGACTACTTCCCGGGCTGTCGCGTAGCCCGCGTCGACCAGGTGGTGGTCGGGCAGGAGCTCGCGTTCGGCGAGGTGGGCGTGGATCGGAGCGACCAGGCGCACGTCCTGGACGGTGGAGTCGGTTGTGGCGACGTGTGTGATCAGGTTTGGGCTGTCCGGCTCGCAGATTTCGGTGAGGTGGACCTTGTAGCCGTCCCAGAAGATGCCGCGTTTCACGCTGCCCCGCGCGTCGGTGTCGTAGGGCGTGACAAATCGCTCCGCGCCCGGCGGGCGGTCCTTGAGGTCCCGGCGGTGGACCTGCCCGTCGTCGACGAAGTACTGCTGGATCCACATCTGCCGCAGGGTCTGGACCCGGTCGAGCAGCTTTAGGGACGGCGGGGCGTCCGGTCCGTGCAGGGCCGCCAGCAGGCTCAGCCCGTCGGCGCCGATCTGCTCGATCAGCTCGGTCTGCTTGACCTTCCCCTTGGGCAGGCGGGTGTCTTCGAACCGGATCGCGTACCGGTCGAACCACTCAGGTGGAACCCAGCCGGCCAGCCACTCCGGCTCGCGGACGGCCATGCTGTTCAGCGTGGCTCGCAGGGTCTCACCGAGCCGTACCAGTCCGTTGATCTGCCGCGCGGCGGACAGCACGATCGTGGAGTCCGTGCGCGCACGGCGGCCATCCTTGAGCAAGCCGCGTTCCGCGGCGGCCTCAAGGACTCGGTCCAAGAGCAGGATCCCGGCGTCTCCTGCGATCAGCCGGTCCCTGAATTCCGTCAGTACCGAGTGGTCGAATCCCGGATCGGCCAGCTCCAGCCCCAGCAGCTACTTCCAGTCCAGCCGCCCGCGCACCGTGTCCGCGGCCTGCCGGTCCGACAGTCCCTCGGCGAACTGCATGACCGACACCAGCGCCAGCCTGCCCGGCGACCACGCTGGCTTCCCCCTGTTCGGATACAGTCCGGCGAAGTCGGCGTCCAAGAACAGCTCGCCCAGCTCGTCACGGATCCGCATCGCCAGGCTGCCCTTCGGGAACGCAGCCCGTGCTACCCGAGCTGTCTCCTCGGGGACTCCGTCGATCTTCCTGGCGTGCAACGACACCGGCCCTCCCCAAACGTGACGTCGGCTTCCACGACCACAACGGGTCGTGGAAGCCGACGTCACGTTCAGCCCCAGGATTCACCAACAGTGTCGCTGCAATGCCGGGGTCGGGGCGTTGTCACCAGGTGGCTACCCGAGCCAGACGATGTCCAGCGTGGCGGGAGGAGCTGCGGGGCTCAGAGGCTCCATCCGATGCGGTTGAAGACGTAGCCCCGCTCCGCCAGCTCGCTTCGGGAGTCGGTCTGCTCCCGCGCCCACACCAGCGGGAGGACCAGGTCCTCGGTGGGATCGGCCGTCGGGTAGTCGGCCCAGACGTCTCCCTCGTTGTCCAGCCACACGCAGGCGTACTGCGCGGACCTGTCCACCTGCGGCACTCCGAAGGTGGAGACCAGTTCAGTGCGGCAGACAGCGATCCGGGACAGGACATACCAACTCGCCTCGGGAGATGGGACGGCCCTCAGCCCACACCAGCGGCAGCACGTGGTCGTCCAGCGGCACGGTGGGATAGTCGGCCCACACGCCGCCGTCCTCCTCCAGCCACATGGCGGCATGGGTGTCGGCGGGAGGGGTCTCCGGTGCCGTGACGCAGGCTCGTACGCGATCAGGAGGGCGGGCCTCCTGACGCTGGCCGGGCTCACGGACGGCGTCGACGGCCGGGAATTCCGTGGTCACGATTTCCCCTGCTTTCAGAAGTCCAGGTCCAGATAGTCGATGTCGTTAATGGCGACGTCCGAGAGTCCCAATGCGCGGGCACCGCCGTCCTGGAAATACACGTCCTTAAAGCCTTCGGCGATGATTCCACGCATCTCCTGGTCGCTGGCTCCGGCGTCGCGGGCGTCGAACAGGCGCTGCGCATACGTGGGAGGGAGGTGCACGGTGAGGCGTCGGAAGCGTCCGTCGTCGGTCGTGCCGACCGGCGCGGTGTACCCGAACCGGGCTCGGGTCTCCACTGTGATCCCGCCGGTGGTGGCGGCCTGGCGCTGGCGACGCTTGCGCACCTGCGGCTGCCACCGCTGCCGTACGGCGTCGTCGATCTTCGCGGCGACGTCGGCGCGGGCGTGCTTGCGGGCGCCGCGCCGATAGCGGTTGACGGAGTCGGCGGTGACACCGATCTCCTGCGCGACGGCCTTCGCGCTGCCCAACTGCTTGAGCAGGTAGCCGATCTGGCCCTTGAGTGTCTTGGGCGGCTCCCGGGTGAAGCCCTCCCGGTCGGCCCGCTCGATCGCGTCGTGGATCTCCACGGCGGTATTCAGCTCCCTTCGGGGGTGGGGTCCTGGCCGTCGGGGTCGACCAGGCGGAACCAGGTCTCGCGGGTCTCGTGGAGGTCGTGCCTCCAGAGTTCGAACCGACGCGATCCCCGGTGGGCGCGCATGGAGAGCTGCAGGGCCTCCATGCGCGCCTCCAGGCGGTCCAGCGTCCGATCCAGCTCCGCGCCGGCCTCCAGCGACGACGTGCCGCTTATGGCGGATCCGCCGTAAGCGGCGGGCCGGCCGGTGTCGGTGGCCACGGTCTACTCGCCTTCGTCCAGGACGGCGTCGCCGCCCTTGATGTGGCGAGCGGGGTTGTAGCCCTGCTCCATCAGGTCGACCGCCCACAGCATCGACTGGGCGCCCTCCAGCTTCGCCAGGCCGGGCGTGGGTCCGAGGCGGAAGGCGCCCGGTTTCGGCTTGCCGGACTCCGCGTAGGGCAGGAAGTCCAGCGGGCTCGGGCTGGGAGCGGGGTAGACGACGCAGTCGGAGAGCACCGCCAGCGGGTACAGGCCGGTGAACTCCGCCATCTTCAGCATCTTGCGGTGCATGTTGACCCGGGCCTTGGAGATGACGGCGGCGCGGATGTCCGGGCGCCAGGTCGGGCGCTGCATGGCCGGCCACGGGTCGCCGTCCTTGTAGCCCTTGCCCTGCGGGTTCTCGAACAGTTTCCCGATGCCGCCCTTGACCGTGGCCTTGATCGCCGCGAGTACGGCGGCCATCGCCGGGTCGACGTCCTTGTGCCGCTCCATCGCCGCCAGGAACTGAGCGTCCGGCAGGTCCTTGGTGACGCCGAGGTCAGCGAGGGTATCGACGTACGCGGTCTTGAGCCGGTCGTGCCACGGGTCCAGGTACGCGCCGGTCTCACGGCGCAGGTACGCCTCGATCGGCTCCACGTTGTAGCCGAGCTCCTGGGCGTAGGCGACGGTGTGTGTCTGGTACCAGGCAGGTCCCGTCGGACGCTCGCCAGTCGGCGTGAACGGCGAGGGCAGGCGCGGATCCAGCTCCACGTGAGAGAGGTCGACCAGCCAGGAGCCAGGGATCTTCGGGTTGAACTTCGGGCCCACGAAGTGGTCGGGGGCGGACAGACCGACGACCAGACGGGCGGCGGCCGCGAGGAAGGCGGTGTTCAGG
The DNA here is from genome assembly GCF_047337785.1 of Streptomyces lacaronensis. NCBI lineage: Bacteria > Bacillati > Actinomycetota > Actinomycetes > Kitasatosporales > Streptomycetaceae > Streptomyces > Streptomyces lacaronensis. The sequence goes on along the minus strand of NZ_JBLHDK010000001.1, from coordinate 87,718 downwards.
TCCAGGCCCACCGCGTGCGGCAGCGTGCACTCCTCATCGGTGAGCAGGTCCACCGGCCGCACCCACTGGTACGCCTCCTCGTGCAGGAAGCCGCCCTTCCAGCCGGAGTGGTAGACCGCGGGGTGCTCGTGCTGCCCCTCCGGCGGCGCCGGGTCCATCGGCTCCGTGCCCAGCGATCCGGGGTTGTGCCCGCTCACCCAGTTGCCGGTCTCCTCATCGCGCACCGGGCGCGTGGGCGGGCGCAGCGCGGTCATCAGCTCCAAGCCGTTGACGGCCGTGCCACCGCGCGGGGTGATGACGCGCTGGGCGTAGATCCCGAGGACGCGGGCGACGTCGGCCGGTTCCATCTCGGACACGCCGGGCCAGGCCCGGGAGTCGAGGGCGTCCCACGGCAGGATCGCCAGCTGCACGCACTGCCGGTCGCGGCCCTGGGCCTTGCGGTAGATCCGGGCCCACGGGCCGAAGCCGCGCTGAGTGAGCTGCCACTTCGCCTTCAGGACCTGCTTGACGACCGGGTGGTCCTCCGGCAGGCGCAGGCCCCGGCGGTCCTCCAGGCGCTCGGGCAGCCCGAACCGTGCGGCCGCGGCTGCTGTGAGCACGATCAGCGGGTCCTGATCTTTGCCGTGGCGGTGCAGCTTCGGCGCACCGAGGCCGGACTCGCGCAGCGTCCACTCCACCAGCTGGGGGATCGTGGCCGCGGGGCAGTCCAGCACGATGCCGTCCGCGCCGTACGCGGAGCCGTCACCGTCCAGCACGGCGAGCGGGCCGTGCGGGAACCGCGGGTCGGTCGCGGGCTTGACGGCCTTCTTCGCCGCCGGGCGCCGCGACGACGTCGCCAGGCGCGCGGACGGACGGGTGGGACGCGCGGGCGCGGCAGTGGCGGCGGGCGCCTCCACCGGCGCGGCGGTCTCCGGCTCAGCCTCGGAAGCGACTGGGCCGGTGAACGTCTCCGGCGCCTCCGGCTGCGATGCGGTGGCCGGGGTGGGTGCAGCAACGGGGGAGCCGTGCGCGGGGTACTTCGCCGCCCAGCCGTTCAGCAGTCGCTGGTATGCCTCCAGGCGCGGCGACTTCGGCTCCGAGCGGCCGTTCTCGTAGTTCTTCACTGTCTGCGTCGACGTCTTCAACGCGGTCGCGAGACGGGCCTGGGTGATGCCAGCGGCCTCGCGCAGCCGGGCGCGCTCCGCCGGGGGTGGGAGTTGCGGCTCCTCCTCCAGCAGCGCGTCGACGGACGCGAACAGCTCTTCCTCAGTTGCCATATCTCTCTACCTCCACCCCGAACACTAGCATCTCTTGCCCTAACATTTAACCCATTCCTTTAACCCGTTCGGATAAGTCTGATAGGGTGATCTTGACGTTACGCGGAGCAGTACGGACGCCAGCAGGAGGGGACAGTGGAGGGATCGGGCAAGGCGCCGGACTTGTCGTCTGAAGCACCAGGGCAACCCCCGGAAGCGGGCCCGGCTGGGTCTCCTGCAACAGCTCCGGTCAGCGCCTGGTCCGAGGAGGTCCTCACCAACACCGTCCTGCCCGGCGCCCTGGAGGGCGCGGTTCCTCAGGCCCGGCCGGTGGTGGTGTACGTCCTGGGACAGCCCGGCAGCGGCAAGACCACGGTCATCGACCTCGTGCACGCCGCACTGGCGGCGCGGGGCGGCGCGGTGCGGGTCGACCGCGACACCTACAAGACCCACCATCCCCACTACGGCCAGTACCTGGCCGAGGACGTGCGCACCGCCGGGGAAAGGGCCCGGCCGGAGACGTACCGGTGGCAGGCCGCCGTGGAGGCCGCGGTACGCGAGGGCCGCTACGACGCGGTCGTGGAGGTACCGCTGGCCCGCCCGGACGACTTCCTCGCCGGTGCACTCGCGTCCCGGCAGGCGGGCTACTGGGTCGAGGTCGTGGCCCTGGCCGTGTCCTGGGCGGTCAGCGAACTCAGCGCCCTGGAGCGGTATCTGCGCCTTGCCCGGGAGGGCCGGGCGCCCCGGTACGTCTCCTGGGACAACCACGGCACATGCGCCGACGCGCTGGTCCCGACCCTCGGGGCGGTGGAGGCCGCGCACCTGGCGCACCGGCTGTTCGTCATCCGGCGCGGCGAAGCGGCGGCGCTGGAGGTCATCTACGGCAACGAACTCGGCCCCAGCGGGCGTTTGCTCCGCCCGGCAGACGCCCCGGGCGCGGTGCTCACCGAGTGGCGCCGGCCGTGGGGTGCCAGGGAGACGGGTCGGGTCCGTCGGCAGCTCGTTGACGCCGACCGGCGCCTGGCCGATCCCGCGCTGCCGGAGGACTGGACGCTCGCGGTGCGCCGCAACTCCGAGCGCGCCGCCGCGCTGGCCGAGCCGGTCCGGCGCATCGCCCAGCCCCGCCGGGATGCGCCCGGGGTGGACTACCACCGGCTCTCCACCGAGGAGCACAAGTGGATCTACGACGAGCTGATCGTGCCGTCCCTGGGGCCTATCACCGGGCAGGAACAGCCGGTTGTCGTCTACGTGATGGGCCAGCCGGGCGCCGGGAAGACGCGGCTCGCCCAGATGATCCTGCGCAGCCTGCGCAATCCGGTGCACATCACGGGCGAGATCTTCAAGCAGGCTCATCCGGACTACCTGCAGCTGCTGCGCGAGGAGCCGCGCACGGCCTCGGCCCGGATACGCACCGACTACCGGGCCTGGCAGGCATGGGCCGAAGCGCACGTGCGCGATCGGCGCGGGGACATGGTCATCGAGATCACCCCGGAAAGCGCTGCCCAGTTCGCCGCCCGCGCGGCCGTGGACCGGCAGGCGGGCTACCGCGTGCAACTGGCGGCCCTGGCGGTCCGCGAGGCCGATTCCCGCCAGGGCACGGCCGCCCGTTATGCCCACCTGAGCCAGCGGGACATTCCCGCGCGGTTCACCACCGCCGCCGGGCACAACGCTTGCTTCGCCGTCGTCCCTGAGACGGTGGCTCTGGCCGAGCAGATGGCCGTGGTCGATGAGGTGGTGGTGATGCGGCGCGATGCCCATCCCCTCTACCGCAACCACTTGACCGACCAGGAGCGTTGGGCCCGACGCCCTGCTGCCGACCTCGCCGTGACCGCGGAGCATTACCGCCCCTACACCCTCGAGGAAGCTGCTGCGTTCTGGGCCACCCAGCGCTGGCTGCACACAGCGGTGCCGCAGTACCGCGACGACCTGGTCGCGATCGCCGGGCTGGCCTGCCCCCTGATGCCCACCCAGCGGCCGCACCAGCTCGACATGCCCTCCCCCGCCGCCGCGCTGCCCCTGCCTGCCTGACCGGCGGCGCGGCCCGGCACCCGAACCAGTCTGGGCCCGCGGCGCCCCGCCGCTACGACTCGGGGCCCGGTTCGGCGGCTTTCAGCTCCTTCAGCCGTGTGGCGTATTCGGCGGCGATGCGCGCGATCTCCTTGGGCCCGGCGTCCTTGAGTCGCTGCTGGTCTTCCACGCACTTCTGCCGCTGCGTCTTCAGCTCCTCCAGGCGCTGCTGGTCCCCGGAGCGCCGGGCGAGCAGCAGCGCTCGGCCGTGCCAGGCGATGACGGCCCCCACGGTTGCGAACGCCTCCTCGTATGAGACGGCATCGCCGCCCGGGCCCTGGGCCGGCTCGGACGAGGGGTGCGGGTCAGAGGACGAAGGCGAGGACGATGCGGCGTCGTGCATAGGAAGACCACCTCGGTGCCGGAACCCACAGCGAAACGATCATTCTCGTTGTGGGCTGAAACGGGGACTGGGCCGACCACGGTACGCGGCATACATTGGGGCCCAGTGATCACTTCCGGGGGGACCTCATCACATGGACCTACGTGCGCTGTTCAGCTCCAACGACCCCGTGGGCAGCAGTGAGGCGTTCACCAACCGCCAGAGTCAGTGGAACGTCATCGCCACCGCCATCGAGGAGCACCTGCGGCACATCGCTGCCCCAAGTTTCGACGTGGAGGACCTGGAGAGCCCGCGTACCAACGTGATCGTGTTTCACGGGGTGGGTGGCGTCGGCAAGTCGACCCTGCTGCGCAAGATCGAATCGGCGCTCACTGCGGCCGAGCAGCGCCCCCAGCAGTGGGGTGCCCCCGCCTGGGCAGGCGAGACGATCCTGCCTGTCCGTATCGATCTGGCCCGCTCGGCCTCCATGGACTTCGAGCGCGTCGTGCTGACGATCCGACTCGCCCTAGCTGCCGCCGTTGGCCGCCCCCTGCCCAGTTTCGACCTGGCGCTGCGCCGCTACTGGGACGCTCAGCACCCCGGGGAGCCGCTCGAGGAGTACGTCCGGCGCACCGGACTGGTGGGCAAGTTCGGACAGCTGTTGCCGCAGCAGGTGCAGTCCGCGGTCAGCCAGGCCGCCGGGGCCTTGCAACTGCCCGGCCTGGTCGGATCGGCGGCCGGGCAGGTTGCCACGGCGCTCGTGCAGGCACTGCGCGAGCGCCGCGAACGTGCACGGGCCCTGGCCGGCTGCGCCCGGACCGCTGCTCTGCTGGAGGCCGACCCCGACTTGGAGGGGCTTTCCTACTATCCGCACCTGCTGGCGTGGGAGATCAGCCGTCTGCCGGCCAAGCGAGCGGTGGTTCCGGTCATCCTGCTGGACACCTTCGAGGACACCGGCGACCGCCACCGCGACACCGAGCGCCTCCTTCAGCGCCTGGTGTGGCTGATGCCGAACGCGTTCTTCGTGATCGGCGGCCGCAATCGCCTGGCGTGGGCCGACCCTGTTTTGCAAGGGCAGTTGGACTTCACCGGCCCTCACGCCTGGCCCGGCCTTGCCCTTCAGGCCGGGCAGCCTGCCCGGGCCGCGGGCGGCGATCGCCAGCACCTGATCGGCGACTTCTCCCCCGAGGACTGCGACGATTACCTCGCACGCCGCCTCACCCAGGACGGCCAGCCGCTCATCACGCCCGCCATCCGCGCTGTCATCACCGAGCGCGCCCACGGGCTGCCGCTCCATCTGGACCTGGCCGTCGCCCGCTACCTGGAGATCCGCCGCACCGGCCGCACCCCCACCCCGGACGACTTCGACCACACCTTCCCTGCCCTCGTCGCCCGCGCGATGTCGGACCTCACCGTCGACGAGCGCCATGTCCTGCGCAGCGCCAGCCTGCTGGATGCTTTCGACCTGGAGCTGGCCACCCAAGCGGCGGGCCTGACCCACCAGGCGGCGGCACGCCAGCTCGTCGAGCGTCCGATGATCAGCGAGGATACGTACGCGATCTGGCCCTACCACCTGCACGGCGCCATCCGCACCGCGCTGCGGGCTGATGACCACACCGAGGACCGCTGGACCCCCGCCGACTGGAACCGAGCCGCCGAACGCGCTCTGGCCGCCCTCGGTCGGCAGTGGCAGGACACCAGCGCCCTGCTTCCCAGCCGGGCCCTCCTCATCGCCTGCCTGCGTCAGGGCCTGCGCCTGGCCCGCGACCACCACCTGGGCGACCTCGGCTGGCTCACCGACGCCGCCTTCACCTACACCGACGACTCCGTCTGGGAACCCCTCGCCCCACCCACCCACACCCCCGGCACCGGGCCGCAGACCGGCCCGGACACGCCCGCCGACGCCCTGGCCGAACTCCTCACCGCCATCGCCCGCCGCCAGCACGAACACCGCGAACGCACCGCCGAACGCCTCACCGCCGTCCTGGACACCGGCCTGCTCTCCGGCGAACTGGCTGAGCTGGCTCTGTATTACCGGGCCAAAGCCCACAAAGACCTCGCCCGCACCGACGCGGCCCTGGACGGCATGCGCCAGGTCGCCGACGCAGGCGGCCGGCTCGCCCCGCGCGCCCGCCGCGGCCTGGCCAACCTCGCCCGCATCCGCGGTGATTTCCCCACCGCCCTGGCCGCCATCCCCACCCTGGGCTGGGAAGGCCGCCACCACCGCGTCCTGGCCCACATCCGGTGGCCCCACGGCGACATCGACCGCGCCATCGCCGCCTTCGAAGCCGCACGGGCCGAAGCAGAACAGCACGACGCCCCGGGCGAGCGGGCCATCGCCCAGACCCTCCTCGCCCTGGTCACCGCCTTCACCGACCCACACCGCGCCGACGACGAACTCGCCCTCGCCCACCAGTACCTCGCCCAGCTCGACCAGCGCGCCACCACCTACTACGCCACCGTCGCGGCCCTCATCCGCGACGCCGGCACCGACCGCGACGTCACCGACCGCGCCACCGTCCTGCACACCGAGAGCACCGTCGCCGGTCTTCCCTGGCTCACCCCACTCATCCACACCGCCGTCGCCTTCCACCACGCCGTACGCGATGCCCAGGACGACCTGACAGCCACCATCGACCGCCTGCGCGAGACGACCGCGAACGGTGACTTCGCCTACTACGTCGACATCGCCGCGGCCATGGGCGGCCGGCCCCAGCCCGTTGGAAGCACCGTCCTGTGGCTCGACGACGCACACACCGTCCGACAACGCTGGCGCGCCCTGGTCACCGCCCGGCGCGGTCATCTTCATGTCGATCTGTGAAATGGCCGCCCCTATCGGCTCTGCGCTCCCGTGCCAGGGCCGGTGTCCGTGCGGGCGCGCTGTGTCCTGAGTCGGTGAGCCAGCGAACGACGGCCCGGAATGCACGGTATTTCCCTGTCCGGGAAATTATCGCCGTTACTATTCGTTCGTTACCATTTGTTGCTCTGAGGTTCCATCGAGGGGAGGAATTTCCCTGCTATGGCACGGGGTCGCCCCCTACACCGCATAGAGTGAACCTGTGGCTCGGGTTACCTGAGCCTCTCGTCGGTCTATCGACCTCTTCGCCGGTTGTGGAGGGAGGTGAGATGTATTGGCGAAACACAGGAAGCGGCCAGGCCGAGACTTTGGTTTAGCGCGCTTGATGATCACCTTCGTGCGACTGGTCGTAGCACTGATCATCTGGCGCGATAGAGACCACTAGCCCCAGCCTGACCGTCTCACACTGGGGGTACCTCGGCCAGGAGGTGCCCCCAGTTCACTGCCGACACAACACTATGTGCATGCAATGACTGTTGCGGTTCACTGTAGTACAGGAACATAGGCCGCGATTAGTGATCCCAATAGTTGGCCACTTTATTCGCGACTCATTGGCAAACTAGTTCGCGAGCATTCGACTCGTCATTGCTACTGCAGAGTGAATATTTGGGCTGGTTTCAGCGTCTTCCTGCCAGTCGGTGGTCGGTGTATGGCGTGCATCCGGTGACCGCCGCAGCGGGGTTTGGCCAGCTCCGTGCGGCGTGCCGCAGCGTCGCGTGCCGCTGCCCTGGTGCCGTCACATACCAGCGCAGCGGGTCAGTGGACCTTCGTGGCACAGCTGTGGGCTGGTCAGCCGATGGGGTTGACGAAGGTGCCGGGGTGGGTGGCGCTGCGCTGGTCGACGAGGCTGTCGGTCTCCCGGGGCCACTCGATCTTGAGGGCCTTGGTCTCGTCGGGCGGGGTGATCTCGACCCAGGCCGGCTGGTAGAAGCCCTCGTCCTCCTTGGTGAAGGCGAGGTTGAGGGGGAACTCGGTGCTCTGCCCGGCCGCCACCTCCAACGAGCTCCACTTCTGCGAGGAGCGGGCCAGGGACCAGCGCTCGCCACCGTTGATCGAGGTCAGGTCCACACCGGGGAAGCCGCCAAGCTTGCAGGAGTAGGAGCCCTTGTTCATCAGGACGATGGTGGCGGTCGTCGTGCCCTCCCCTCGCCCCGGCGAAACTCGGCGGGACCCTGACCAGCATCAAGGCGGTACAGCGCCGCGTCGGCCCGGCCGACGCGTCCCGGCTGCTCCAGCGGAATGAGCGGGCCCGGCTCTACCACATCGACCGGCCGCTGGTTGAAGGGCTCAGGCGGGCCTTCGCGATCGCCGACACCAGCCCCGACCTGCTGCGCGGTGAACCCGCCACACGCGTCACCTGACGTGGCCGCTGGGCGTTGTATGCCGTCCGCCTCTCGTCGGCGCGACCGCGTGTCAGTCGTCGGTGGGATGTTCGTGCAGGCGCCGGGTGAGGTCGTCGCACCAGTCCCGGGCCCAGGCGCGCAGGGTGGCGGTGTCCGCATCGGTGAGGCCGTAGGCGGTGAACTCCTCGTCCTCGTACCACTCGGCGCCGGCCAGGCGGGCTTGGAGGTCCTCGAGGCAGAACTCGTCGCGGGCGTGGCGGCGGCCGAGTGTCTCCAGGTCGGCTGTGGTGTGGTGGCGGGAGGCGGCGTGGACGTCGATGAGGTCGCGGACGGCTCCGCGGTCCGCCAGAGCCCGGACCTTGGTGCCGATGACGTCGTCGAGAGCGAGGACGGGGCCGTACTCGGTAGCCGTGGGCGGGCGCCAGAAGGCTTCTTTGAGGATGTCGACCTCGCACTCCTCGCCGCTGGCGGGGTCCGTGACGACGAGGCGGCCGGATAGTGGGTCGACGCCGATTTCCTGCACCTGCCAGCCGCGCTCGGTCAGCCCAGCGGTGAGGGTGTGGGTGATCTCCGCCATGGGGGCGGGGTTCTCCGTAGCGACGTCGAGATCCTGGCTGAGCCGGTCGACCAGGCCGTGGGCCTGCACGGCGTATCCGCCGGTGATGACCAGCGGGTAGGGGGTACCGATGGCCAGGACGTCGGAGAGGAGCCGGCGGTGCGGGTCGCTGAGGTTCACGCTGCGGCTGCCGGGCGGGCGGCGGCCAGCTCGGGGAACGCGGCTTCCCACACATCTCGGATGGCACGGCTGATCAGCGTGCTCAGCACAGGCCACTGGGCGACCAGGAGGTCCCGGTTCAGCAGGGTGATGAGGTCACCGTGCTGCCCTTCGGCCAGCACGGTGCGGTACATGCTCATCCGCGACCGTGGCCGGTCAAGATCGAACCGTGTCAGTCCCGACCAGGCCACATGCAGTGGCAGCTGCACCGTGCCGTGCGCCGGCCCGGCCAGCTCGCCGAGCGAGGCAGGCAGCCTGCGGGCATACCGCTCCCGCAGCACCTCGGCAGCAGACGGCGACGGCTCGGCAGCAGGCATGGCGGACATGCAGACCAGTATGACGCAGCACTCAGGTCATCTCCTCGGCCAGCGACGGCCGCGCAATGGCGTCAGAGGGAGGCCCGTTCCGGCGTGCGAAGAACGAAGGCCACCCGGGAGATTCCGGGTGGCCTTCATCTTCTGGCTTTCGGCCGCATGCTGCCGAGTCGGTGCCCTTCGCCGCTGTCTGCTGGCTACGCGAAGTGCTCTTCGAGCTCGGCGGCGAGGGCCGGGTCGGGCCGTGGCACATGGCCGTAGTCCTCATCGGCGAATGCGTCCAGCCGGCATACGGCATCCGCGAGCTTCGCGTGATCCAGGGCCCAGCAGGACACCTCGACCACCTCGGTCTCGCGCTGGTAAACCGTAGCGGGGCCCGTGTCCGTATCGGTGATAACCGTGGGCCGAGGAGTGGACGACATCGGAGTAGGTGGGCCGATGTTGATGCCAGGGCAGAGTTCACCGCCGACGCCGGAGTGGAGCTCATACGCCTGGCTGAACCAGAACGCGGCCATACCTTCCTCGCTGTACTGCGCGTGGTGCAGGTAGAGGCAGTAGGCAGCGGTTGCCATCCCGGCGCCGGCGGCGAACTGCCACCAGAACTGCGCGCCCTCGTGGCGATCGGACAGATACAGCAGGCAGGCGAAGGTCAGCGCCCCGGCCGGCTCGATGCGGGAACGATTGTTGACCAGCCGTGCCATCGCATCCACCGTGTCGGGGTTGCGTACCACCTCCGACGACAGCCAATCCAGTTCGGCCGTAGCCTGCCGGAAGCGTGCCCGCGCTCCCCTGTCGGCGTCGGCGTGGGTATCCGAGCGGACCCGGAGGTCGGACTGGGCCTTCACCATACGAGCGCAGTGATCCATCTCGTCGGTGGCCTGGCTGACCGCGAGCCGGGCGATGCGCTTCAGCGATGCCTCCCAGTCGAAATCGCTGAACTCGTCGGCCAGGACCTCCGCCGTCGGCAGTGTCGCGTCGATGTAGGCGAGTTCGTCCCTTCCGCCGCTCATACGATCTCCTCCTCTTCCATGCTGTTCCCCCGGCTGGTGCCTCGGATGCCCAGCTCCCTGGCCAGCTGCCGGCGCGCCGCATGGATGTGCGAGCGGACCGTCCCATTGGAGACGCCCATGATCTCCGCGACCCGGGGGAGGTCGTAACCCAGCAAGAAGCGGAAGATGATGACGTCCAGCTGACGCTCGGGAAGGTTCGCGATCGCCGCGTACAGGCCCAGCGACGACTCCATCACCTCCAGCTGGCGACGGGCAGTGGCACGCACCCGGTCGAAGACCGCGGTCTCCACGAAAGCGCTCGCGCGCCCCGTGCGTACCAGCCGGGAATGGATCGCGGAACGGAGGACCGACTGCGCGTAGCGTTGCACGCTGGGCGCGGTCAGCACGTCCGGCCAGCACTGCAGCAGCTCGGCGAAGGCCAGCTCCACCGTCTCGATCGCGGCCTCGCGGTTCCCGAGATGCAGCTTGGCGTAGCGCAGGTAAGCGCGATGATACTGCTGGTAGAACGCCTTGAAATCGAGAGGCGGTTCGTCCGGTACCTTGCTGGCCATCTACTCCTCCACCGCCTGCTGCGCGCCGATGATCACGTGCACTGTCGGCGCGGGTTGAGCGAACGCTGCCTGGCCTATGACCTGGGCCGTAGTGGTGGCTGTCGCCGACACGTCCTCGGCGAGTGCGGAGTTCACCAAAGATTCCTTTCACTCAAGGCATCGTCGACTCCGCCTCATGCGGGCCGAACACCTTATGTGATCAGGCCATCACATAGCGGCCCTGTTCGTTCAGCAGCCAAACCAGCTATCTCAACAAATAGGCGCACTCACCCCGCTGCGCGCCCCCTTTCCGCTTCAAGAGCTTCGTCCGCATGCCGTCACCCGGTACCCGCCGCGAGGCAGGTCGCACTGGTGTGACTGAGCGCCGTAGTTGGCGAGTCTGAGCGCCTTAGTTGGCGGGCAGGGTAGCGCTGAGGACGTACGTCTGGTCCCGATTCGAGCGAAGACGGCAGTCTTGTGCTCCCTGAGCGCTGTGCTGGGTGCATGGGACCGTCAGTCAGTGCGTGCGAGGTCGAGCTCGGGCCGGTGTGGTCGCACACCTGTGAGCTGGATGATCTTCTGGTTCCGTACCGCGTCGGTGCTGAGGCGGCCGGGCGGCTGGAGACAGGTCCGGGATGGTCGCGGCGGTGGACAGCGACATGGAGGACAGCCCAGGCGGATGTGATCTGTCCGGTGCGCGGGCTCGCGGCGGTGCCCGCAGCTCAGACGGTGCCGGTTCGTCGGTTTGCTTGGCGGCCTGATCAGCGCCATCGGCCTGGGCTGAAGTACATGCTCTCCACGGGCCGGATGCACGGGTTCGAGAGCTTGAACGCCTCCTCGCGCCCGCCCTGCGCTCCACACAAGGCGTCCCCTCCAGGCAGACAAGGAGGGCCGCCGCCACCGAATCCTGGTGGCTGGAGAACCCCAACCACCGGCGGGGACGCCGCAGCCCAATCCATCAGCTTCTCCATGCTGCACTCCAGGAGTACAGCGGTCAGCTCATCACACAGCTCGATGCCTGACCACGGCCCCACCGTCGACGGCGTTCAGGATCAGCCCGAGGGCCGCTGAGGTCGTTCTCGCGTTGATGCTGCCAGCTCCTGGAGTTTGCCCAGAAGCTGGCAGTCGCTGCAGCGATTTCTGCGGATGGGTGATTGCTGGCACGCCGCCGGGAACCACCCGATTGATGAAGTTCCAGCCTCACCCGGTATTGCGGCGAGCCGGAGTCGGTGCTTCCCTGGGCTGTCCCAGGAAGCTGGCACCGTAGCGACCCTGGTAGCGGATGTGTCCGCACCCCAAGAACGCTGACACCTCTGCCCTCAACCCCAGATTACTCGGGGTGCAGGCCCTAAATGCGCTCGCCCAGTGTCGACCGGTGAGCACGTCCTGCTCGGGGGTCGCACATATGGGATCCACAGGGCTGTCTAGGCAGTAGGACTGCGAGCGGTTGTTGAGCGCTCCGGGCAGGTAGGGGTCACGAGGGCCGAGGGCCCGCGCAGCGATCCCGACAGTCCTCGGAGGCCCATCCTGGCCAGGCTGCCTGGCTGCCGCAGGGGACCTGGAGTCGAACTTGGGGTCACCCGAGAGTAGTACGGCATCGATCCTCGGGTAGATCTCTTCGAGCTTTGGGAGTATGTCTCCCAGCACCCACGCACCCAAGGAATGCCCTGCGAGGATGAAGTGCTGGTTGGGGCAGCGAGCCGCTTGCCGGCGGAGCTGTACCAGACCGTTTTTCACGCCGTCATCGCGGCCGCGCAGGAGAGCGTCCGGCAGCTTGTCCTGTCCCGTGGGGAAGGCCTGGCCCTGAGGCTGCGGAAAGCTGGTTGCCGCGGCCAAGGCTGCCTTCGCCTTCTTGTCTTGGAAGACTTCGTCGTACTTGGGGCGCTTGTATTCAAGCCGCAAAACGCCGACTTGTCCCTTGCCATGGAGGTCCTGCGCCTTTTTGACGATGCTGTCGAAGAACTCGCCCGGCTCACGCAAGGCGGATCCCGGTGGAGGCATTACGCCCAGGGCCTCGATGACGAGCCACCGCGGGCACTGCTGCGACGGCGGCGTCGTGTGTTCCGTCGATGGTGGCTGCGACGGTGGCGTCGTGTGTTCCGTCGACGGTGGCTCCGACGGCGGTTTCGACGGCGGCGTCGTGTGTTCCGTCGATGGTGGCTGCGACGGTGGCGTCGTGTGTTCCGTCGACGGTGGTGTCATGTGTTCCGTTGGCGGTGGCTCCGGAGGCTGTTGGGCCACGCTGAGGGAGCTTGACGTGAAAGCCATGACAGCAGCAGTCACGCTGCTGATGGCCAGCAGGGTTGCTTGGTGGCCGGACCGTATGCGCGGAGTCTTCGCTTTTCGTCGCATCTTCCACCTCCTCGTGGGCGGTGGTACAAGGTGGCGCCCGAATGCCACTAGACGACCGTAAATGACCCATTTAGGTGTCGCCCGGAAGTGTTAGGCCATCCGAGTTAGTCCGATGCGTGGACACTGTGATCAACCAGATGCAGGCTGAGGGCTTCGACGTCCACGACGAGGACCCCCGCGCCTCTCCCCGTTCGCCCAGACCCGTACAGGCTGTTCCATAGCCGCTGATTCGCCGCCTCGCGCCAGCCGGGCCAGGCAGCTCGCCCCGGGCAGCAGCACCTGCGGCAGCCGCAGCATCGAGCAGCACACTGGAGTCGATACGCCCCATGCGACCACTCACGGCGATATTCAGGTCGCATCGGCGAGAAATACACGACACCTCAACATGCGAGCCCACCAGCCCCCAGCCCTCACGTCGCCTCCGCTCGAACGCCGCAGCCCACCATCACCCAACCAAGACTGAAGCCGCCCTCTCGTGCCCGCCAAGTACAACCTCAGGACCCGCCAGCTAAGGCGCTCACTCGCCAACTACGGCGCTCAGTCACAACTGGTGACACTCCGCGCGTCGTCTCACCGGGCGCATGAATCGAACAGGCGTATGATTCGGGCCATGGCCAGAGCCTACGACTTCCCCCCGGACCTGCTCGCCGCGCAGGAAGAACTTCATCAGGTCGCCGCCGCCCTCACCGCGCTCCTCGAGGGCCTTCCATGGTCCGTTGAGCCGCACCCGGGGTTCAGTGACTCCGACATCTGGCGCCCGCGGCAGCGCCCCGCGTCCGACGGCTGGTCCGAGGAGGACCAGGCAGAGGTGCGGCGGCTGCGGGACCGGCAGCGGGAGCTGACCATCACCGTCGTTACCCACGCCTTCTGGGCAGCCTTCGAGGGCCCGGACCTCGTCACCGCGCGGATGCAGCTCAAGCACACCCACGACGCCGCCGCACCCGCCGCGTAGCCGTGGACGCCTTCAGCCCCGACGCCCCGGACCCGGACGCTCCCGGGCCTCCGGCGTGGGTTGAGCTGGCTGACGGCCAGAGTGTCACAGCCCAGGTCATCGGCTGCCTCGACCGCCGCGGTGCCGGGGGCGGCTGGTGGTACGAGGTGCGTTTGCCTGTTTGGACCGAGGTGGAGCTGCCGAATCGCATCACGGTCGAGCCCGACTCGATCGTGATGCGCGTCCCCGCTCGCCTGATCAGCGCCATCGAGGGCACCGACTACTCCGCCGTGCCGACCCGGCGGCAACACCGGCCAGCCCGGCCGCCCCGCTCTTCCCCCGGTGTCCCGGCAGGCCGGTGGAGCGTGCAGCACCTGCCCGCGCCCGCCGGCGGCCCCGGGCGCCGGGTCATCCACCACGAATCGTGCTGGCTGCCGGCCGACGACGCGGACCTCACGCTCGACCAGGCGCTGCGCGAGCTCACCCGGCCGGGCAGCGAACCGTGCACCGCCTGCGATGCCCGCCATCTCCCGGCGTCCTGAAGGCGGCAGACCCGGCATCGCCCGTCGGCCGCCTTGGCGCACCCAGAGTCTGCATCCGGCGGACAGCGGCCTGAGCTGGGCACTCTGCCGCTCGCGTGTTTAGGCTGGGACACCCCAGGGGGGCGTAGGAGGTGTCCCATGCGTCCCGTCTGGAGCGGAGCTGTCAGCTTCGGTTTGGTGACGATTCCGATCAAGGTCATGCCCGCGACCGAGGATCACTCGATCAGCTTCCGGCAGATCCACACCGCCGACGGCGGCCGCATCCGCTACCGCAAAATCTGCGAGATCGAAGACCGCGTACTCGACCCGGACGAGATCGGGCGAGCCTACGAAGCCTCCAAAGATCAGCTCGTGCCCGTCAGCGACCAGGAACTCGACGATCTGCCCTTGCCCACCGCCAAGGCCATCGATGTCGAAGCCTTCGTGGAGGCCGAACGACTGGACCCCATCCGCTTCGGCAAGCCGTACTTCCTCCAGGCCGATGGCGCCGTCGCCGCCAAGCCGTATGTGCTGCTCAGGGAGGCGCTCCAGCGCAGCGACAAGGTCGCCGTCGCCAAATTCGCCTGGCACAACCGCGAGCGGCTCGGCGCGCTCAGGGTCGTCGGCGACGCCATCGTCCTTCAGGTCCTCCACTGGCCGGATGAGATCCGCTCGGCCGAAGGACTCGCCCCCAAGCCCGTCGACATCTCCGACTCCGAGGTCGACGCAGCCATGACGTTGATGGAGGCCATCGGCGGCACCGACATCACCCAGTACAAGGACCAGTACCGCGAAGCGATGGAAGCCGTCATCTCGGCCAAGGCCGCGGGCGTCGAGCCGCCCGAGATGGAGGCACCGGCCGAACCCAAGGGCAAGGTCGTCGACCTCATGGCCGCCCTCCAGGACAGCGTGCGCGCCGCCAAGAAGAGCCGCGGCGAGGACACCGGCGACGAGGCTGACGTGCACGAGATCAGCGGGCAACGGGCGGCGCCGAAGAAGAAGGCCGCGAAGAAGACCGCGGCGAAGAAGACGAGCGCCAGCGGGAAGAAGGCAGCGGCGAAGAAGACCTCGAGGAAGCGGCCGGCGTCGTAACCGAGCGCGGGCGGTGGCACGGCCTGGTGACGGCCTGCCGTGACCACCCACGCGCAGCGCAGTGGCAGCCGGCACGGAAGAAGGTCCGAGTCCCGGCGGCCGGGGTTCGGGCCCTGTCCTGGCGAGCAACGCGTTCAGCTGGCGTTCGGGTCCTGGCCGACCAGCCGCGTGAGCAGCTCCACGATCTGCGCCTGGTTCCGGTCCATCTTCTGCCCGAGCTCCTCGAGGCGGCCTTCCAGCCGGTCCACCTTCTGATCGAGGTTCCCGACCTGGAGACGCACCGCCGTCAGGTCGCTCTTGATGATCCCGAACTCGCGGTCGGTCTTCTCCGCGACCTCTTCGAACCGCCGTGTGAGAGCGGCGAGTTCGCTGTGAGCTATGGGGTCCTCGGGCACGCGGGGCGCTCCTGCCAAGCCAGGGATACGAGCAGTCATCAGGCTGTCCACGATATCGCGCTCACCGGGCGCCGGTCCCGACCTCGGACGTGCTCGAGGCGGGCGCCAGCGATCCCTGGTGGAGTGTGGAGCCCGGGGCAGGCAGGGGTACGTACGAGCGGGCCAGCCGCTGCCGAGTGATCGGGGCGGCCCGATCGGGGCAGTGGCATTTGGGGTCAGGGGGATGACGCTGCGCAGTCCTCCAGTCGGGCGGCGAGTTCGAAGGAGGCTTTGGGGATGGTCCCGTAGTCGGCGTCGGATTTGGTCTCCAGACGCTGGACCGCCACGGCCAGTGACTGGCACAGCGGCTGATCGGCGAGGGCGGGGTTGTCGACGACGCGCGTGCTGGCGGCGACGCCGGAGTGCAGAATCGCCATGGTGCGGTTGATCATGGACTGGGGCGTATACCAGCTGCCGCGGTGTCCCTGGCTGGGCGGCCGGAGCAGGAGGCTGACCAGGTCGTCATGGGGGCTGGTCTGGTTCTCCAGGTGTTCCAGGCAGGCGGCCTCGTGTGCCCAGTGCTCGGCATCGCGGAGCTCTCCGCGCTGCATATGCATCAGGTACAGGCACAGTGCCGCGGTGGCGCTTCCAGCGCCGGCGGAGAACTGCCACCAAAACTGTGCTCCCTCCCGGTCCGCCAGGTGCAGCAGGCAGGCGAAGATCAGCGCGCTGGCGGGTTCGACGCGGCACGACTGGGCCAGGAGCGCGATGTGGTGAGCGGCACGGGAGTCGCGGATCACCAGGGTGGACAGCTTGCGCAGATCCTGAGCGGCCTGTTCGTGCTGGGCCGTGCACAGGGGAGTGCGGTGGCGGGGGGCGTCCTCAGGGAGCCAGGGCTTGACCTGTTGAGCGGAGGACTCGAGCAGCAGCGCGCTGCGCCACCAGGTGTCGGCGATCTCGCGTTCGATACGCAGACGTGAGGCCGCGGTGTCCTCGTCGTCGTACTCGTGCTGCAGGATCTCGGCGTCGGCCAGGAGTTCATCGAGGCTGCGCGGTGTCATGTCACTCCTCATCGTCGCAGTCCGTCTCGAACGCTATGCCCAGTTCCCGAGCGATCTTCCGGCGCGCGAAGTGGCAGTGCGAACGCACCGTGGCCTTAGTGACTCCCATGATGCGGGCGACAGTATCGGTGGAGAAGCCGAGGACGTAGCGGAGCACCATCACGTCGAACTGCCGCTCGGGCAGCCTGGCTATCGCCGGATACAGGCCCAGAGCGCTCTCGATGACCTCGAATTCCTGGCGGCTTGACTCCAGCACCGCGCGCACCACGAGCTGCAGCATGGCCGTCTCGGGCACCGCGGGCTTGCGGCCCTGGATCCTCAGCTCCCCGGCGACACTCTCCTTGAGCAGAGCCCACGCGGAGGCGGCGGGGTTCGCCTCCTCCATCAGGTGGGCCCAGTTCATCGCCAGGTGCATCAGCACCTGGTGGACCAGCTCACCGGCCGCGTGCGGATCCCCCAGATGCACGTGGGCGTAGCGGCGGTAGGCCCGGTAGTACTGGTCGTGGAAAGCCCAGAACGCCTTCGGCAGTTGTGGCAGCGGCACCATCAGGGCGGGCCTGGACTGCGACGTGTGGTGGTCGCTCACTCCGGGCCACCGTCCTCGCGGACAGCGCAGGCAGCCGGGGTGCCGTCACGGCGTTCCATCAAGGCCGCGGCTCCCACGCGCACCCCTGCCCCGAGCAGCCGGCGGGCCAGTGCCATGGCGTCCGGGGTGAATACGCGCAGCGCGATAGCCGAAGCCAGCACGCTGTTGGCGACATCGTGAGTCACGAGTGCAAGGCCCTTCTGGTCAACAAGGTGAGCAGCGCCTGGTCCCCCCTCGGGGCGCTGGAGAGCGTCCTTGCCCTCGATCACCAGCTAATCGACCACGAGGCCCAAACGTTGAACGGCACACTCGAGATTTTTATACGCGAAGCAACCGGGCGGTTACTCTCGTTCGAATCCGCTCCCGCGCCACACGCCGACGCCCCCGGGGTGATGGCTTTGCAGAGCCTGCGACAGCATCCCCACCTGCGCCCTCTTCTCACCGACCGCAATATGGTTCTGACGTCAAGTAACCATCGTTAATCGCACTCCACTTGCGTCGCACCAAAGCCGCATGTTCCAGATCACAGATGCGACGGGTGCAGCCTGCGGACCAGGCCAGCGTCGCACGGCGCGCCACTGGCCCAGCCCACGGCTGGCCAGGATCCCCTCAGCAGTGTGGGAAGGCACCAGGGCGGGAGGCCAGCGAGCGACAGCCCGGTCGTGGCCCTGGAGCGGCCAGCGCGGCCCCGTTGCCGCATCTCGGCACCATACGTACTGGCGCTGGGGTTCCACGGTCATGCCGAAGTCGTACAGGGTCGGCTGTCCTTCGGTCAGCCACCAGTCCCAGGCAGGTTCCAGTTCGTTGGCCAGGCGCCGCGGCCCGCCCTGGTACGCGACGGCCTTCCCATCGGGGAGTGTGGTGAGTGTGGCCCAGGAGGCGACGCCGTCGTGGAGCCATACGTTCACGCCGTCGTCGTCCATGCCCGTGCTGATCTGCACGTCGGGGAGGTGGATGCGCAGGGCGAACAGCAGGTGCGCGTCGTCCTTCAGCGGGTGCAGGTCCCGTGCGAAGGGGCGTTCGTCGTCGGCGGGGCCGGTGCCGCGCACGTGCGACCAGCTGCTCGCGGGCGGTGTGCCGCGGGCGGGCATGAACGTCGCCAGTCCCTGCATCCACCCCACGGCCGAGCGGTGGTCGTCGGCGACGGTCAGCGCGACGTGCCCCAGCCTCCCCCACGGGGTGACGATCCTCCCGCCCGGCTGCGTCTGCTCCACCCGCGCCCAGGGCACCTGGTCGACGGCGTAGGTGGAGACCACGCGGTCGTACGGCGCGCCGGGCGGCCAGCCATCGGTGCCGTCGGCGGCCACGACCGCCGCGTCGGTGCCGGTCGCGTCGAGGTGTTCCTTGTCCAAGCCGGATCCTGATCCGGGGCAGGGAACTCCGCCGCCGAACAACTCGGACGGGCAGGTGCCGCCGCCTCCGCCGCCGTCCGGGACACACCGGAAGTAGACCGCGTGACCGACTACGACGCCTTGCGGAAGCGGCTGGACGAAGCCATGGACCAACTGGGGCTGTGGCCTGGCCGCTCGCCTCTGTAACCGCGCCATGATGACGCGGTATCAGGGGCAGCGGTAGAGCGCGCGGAAGCACCTGCGGGGCGGCGACGGCCGCCATCGCCTGGTGCCCGGCGGCTTCCCCCTCCCCCGGCTCCCGGCGCGCCGGACACGCCAGCGCGCCGGGAGCTGAGGCGCATCAGGGGCAGGTGTCGAGCATGCCGGTCAGCGCGGCATGTTCTTCCTCGTCCGTGGTGAGAGCGTAGGCGTGCTTGACCGAGATCCACGCACGTGCGTACGTACAGCGGTAACTGACCAGATCCGGCTGCCAATCAGAGGGGTCTTTATCACTCTTTGCCCGGTTGGAGCGGGCCGAGACGGCAATGAGCTGGGAATGGGCGAGATCGTTGGCGAAGGCCCGGCGATCCGCGGTCGTCCACTGCGAGGCGCCGGACCTCCACGCCTCCTTCAGCGGCACGACATGGTCGATGTCCACCTTGGATGCCGCGTCGAGCACCGCGCCGTCGTACGCCGAGCGCCAGCTGCCGGACGTCGCCCGGCACTGCCCGTCCTGGGTGACCTGATCGCCGTCCCGGGCGAGGACGATCTCACGGGTGTCGCAGGTGCCGTACTGGGTGGCCCAGTGGGGGAACTTCGCCCGGCTGTAGCCGGGCACATCGTCCTCGGGTGCGACCGCCAACTCGTCTAGTTCCGCCCGGGCCTCCTCAGCAGTCGGCGGTTCTGGGAGCTCCGTCGCCGATACGGGACCGGCGATGGAAGACTCAGTACTCGGGGTGCTCGGTACGGCCCAGCTGGAGGGAGCGGAGCCCACGAGGCCGACCGTTGCCAGCGTGGCGGCCGCGGCAGCGGCCCAGCGACGAATCATCATGACCGTCACCGTGGACCGACCCACCAGGCCGAACGCTCAATTCCCCGAGCCGCCACCCCAAAGTGGATACACAGCAGCGAGGCTCCAGCTGCCCTCGAGCCCGCAGGCATATCGACCGAAAACCTCTCGCACCGACTTCCTGCCGCACATCCCTCGGGGCGTCTGGTTGTCTCGAAATTCGAACAAGCGATCCAATACGAGGCATGAGCCAGCACGACTTCCCCCTCGACCTCGTGGAGGCGCAGACCGCCTGGTACCGCACGTACTGGCAACTCGCCGAATCCGGTCCGACGGCCAGCACCACCACGGACCGTCGACGCCTGCAGCAGCTGTCGAAACAGATCGCCGCGCATCCGTACTGGTGTGGGCCGTCGGGCACACCGGCCGCGCGCATGGAGCTCAAGGAGCTCGCCCGGCGTGAGGCCGGACGATGAGACTCGCCGCCCGATCGGAGGCGTTACTCCGTATTTTCAGGGGGTGTCTGTCGGGTTCAGCTGTACTGATGGCTTCCTCAGTGAGCGGACCGCAGAGGGTCCTGTCGGGTGAGGCAGACGAGAATGCCCACGAAGACGATGGCTGCCGTGATGAGCGGGGCGATCAGGGAGTTCGCGGGGTACAGGATCCAGGCCCATGGCGCGGGGCGGCCGCCGCTTCTCCAGCCGGCCGCCGCGCACACAAAGGGCACGATGGCGACGGTGACAGCGGCGATGCGGTGGCCGAGGAAGGGGAAGAGCAGCAGGGCCAGGCCGACGTATCCGGCGATGTTGCGCCCCAGTACCAGAGCGATGCTGTCGGCCCCCAGGGCGTAGCAGAGGGCTGCCATCCCCGCCCCGGTGGCGGCGACCGCCAGGCCGAGGGTGGCGTCCCACTTCCGGACGGGGCGGCAGGCGACGCTTTCGGTGCGCAGGTCGCCGCGTCCCATGCCGTGGAGCAGCATCATCGCCGGCAGCAGGGTGATGAGGTGGCCGACGAGGAAGTGTCCGGACTGGCCGGTCAGAACGGGTACAGGGAGTTCGGCGTTGCCCATGAGGAGTCCCACCGCATTGGTCAGGACGACGGATACGCTCAGTGCGGGAACGGCGCGGGCCTTCAGCCACCAGTTCATCCGTGGCTCCCGTTGATGTCCAGTTGGGGGGTTGCGTTGCAGGATCGCATGGCGCGGGTGTTGCGCTCGTACCAGGTGAGCTGGGTTTGTCGGGGCTGTTTGAGGACGTGTTGGGCCAGGGCCAGTTCTGGCGGTGCGACCCGGTTGGTGAGGGTCGTGGGCGAGGCGCCGGCGGTCAGGGAAAGCCATGCTCCGACGGGGCCGTAGGCGTCAGCGGCCGGGTAGGGCTCTCCGTTGTCCGCGCAGGTGGGAGATTGTGGAAGGAGTCCTGCCGCGACGCCGGTGGGCACACCGGCGGCGCTGATGCCGGGCCCGATGGCGAGCTTGGTCTCGTCAGTGCCTGGCCGGTCGGCCATGGTCAGGGTGGCGGGCACCGTGACGCCGACCTGGCGGAGCCTTGCGACGGCTTTGCGTGATTCGGTGCGGATCATGCCGGCTTGGTGGTCCATCTCGGGCCATAGGCAGATGCGGGGCCGGCCGTGGTCGCACACCAGGTCGCTGGTGGGACGGGAGGTCACCGGGTCCGCTCCGATGCCGTGGGCGGAGGCGGCACCGCCCGCGAACCCTCCGGCGAGCAGCGCGGCCGCGGCGACGGCGGCGGGAGCGGCCTTGCGGTACTGGATCAGTACGGCGGCGGACAGACACACCGCCGTACCGAACGCTCCCGCGCTCACCAGCGCCCACACGTCCAGGCTCTGATCGAGCACACAGCAGTCCTGCAATCCTCCGCCCACCAGGTGGCGGATCCACACGATGCTCCAGGAGACCGGGTAGGCGTTGGCGACGAAGCTCGCAACCAGCGTGAGCGGCACCGCGATGATCGGAGCCCACAGACGGCCCAGAACGAAGCCGACCAGGGTGTTGGCCGCGAGAAGCACCGCTTCGACCGCGAGGATGCCGAAGTTGGGCACACCGAAGCCGACGTCGGCAGCGGCCGCGGAGACGAGCAGGGCCGCGGTCATACCGGCTACGCCCATCACGAACACCGGCAGCAGCAGGGGGAAGGCGATGGCCAGCGGCGAGCGGACCGCGTTCTGGTCGGAGATGCGTGCGCGCCTGAGCCGGCTTCCCTCCCAGGCCCCGGCTCCGGCACACGCAGGACCCACGAAGGACAGGGCCAGGCTCGCGGTGCCGGTGGCGGAGAGCCAGTAGTGGGGCGTGACCCACTCGGAGAGGTTGTCACCGAGGGCTATGACGATGAAGCCGACCAGAATCGGCAGGAGGCGGGTGCCGGAGGAGACGCGGATGACGGTGCGGAGCAGCACGGGTCAGATCTCCTCGCCTACGAGCTGGGCATAGGCGGCCTCCGCGCGCTCGCGAGGACCCTGGGCGCTGTCGGCGTTGCCGGCCATGGCATGGAATTGGGCGGTGGTGCCGTGGAAGCGCACCGTGCCCCGGTCCAGGACGATCACGTGCTGGTAGAGGTCGGCGAGGTCTTCGGTCTGGTGGGTGGAGACGACGATGTGGACGTCGTCGGCGAGCTGTTCGAGTAAGGACCGGAAGACCTTGCGCTGGGTGGGGTCCAGGCCCGCGGTCGGTTCGTCCATGAGGATGAGCTCGCTGTGGTGGGTGAGGGCGCCGGCGATGCCCATCCGGCGCAGTTGGCCGCCGGAGACCTGGTGGCTGCGGCGGTCGGCGAGCTTGTCCAGGCCGACACGGCCGAGCGTGGTGGCCGATGCCTTCCAGGCGTCAGTGCGGTTCATGCCCTTGAGCCAGCCGGCGAAGGCGACCTGCTCCCGCACCGTCAGGCCCGGCACAGGCGTGATGTGCTGCGGCAGCCAGGCCACCGCCTTCCGGTACGCCGTCACGTCCTTGCGGGCCGCGGGGCTGCGGCCCTTCCAGGTGACAGTGCCGTCCAGGGGCTTGAGCTGGGAGGCGGCCAGCGCCATCAGCGTGGACTTCCCCGCCCCGTTCGGGCCGAGCAGCACCGTTGCCGCGCTGCTGACGCGAAGGTCGAAGCTGTCGAGAACGGTCGTCTTCCGGTTGTACCGGAAGCAGACACCGCGGAATTCCAAGGCCATGAGCCGCACAATCCGCCGCCAGGGGTGACCCCGAGGAGGCTGTAGTGAGGAGCGGAGCGGGAAGTGCCCGGGCGCGGGCAGAACCCGCCTGCGCCCGGGCACCGGTGAAGACGTGCCGTACTGTCTTCGGGTTCTAGTAGGCGATGACCACCTTGTTGGCGCTCATGGTGCCGCCCGAGTTGAAGCTGAAGAGCTCGAAGTAGTACTTACCAGACGACTGGTCCCCCCAGGCGGACTTGCCGCAGCTGTTGCTGCGGGTGCCCTTGTCGTCGTCGGGCAGCAGGTCGCGGTTCTTCCACAGCTTCAGGTTGGCCTTCTGAAACCCGTTGGCCCCGTCGGTGTGGCAGCCGCTGAGGGTCACCGAGGTGCTGACACCGTCGGTGTTGTTGTCACTCCAGCGGGAGGACTCGTTGCCGGGGTGCCAGCCGGTGAAGTACGTGGTGCGGCTACCCTCGGCATGGGCAGGGACCGCGCCGGCGAATCCCAGCAACACGGCCCCAGCGACGAGACCAACGGCTCTTCGATGCATGTGCATTCTTTGCTCCTTTGTCCTGCGCATGACATCAGCCATGCAGGCATGACGGAGGAAGCACCTTTCGCATTCCCCCCCGGATGCAGCGCTGTCGTGCTCGCGATCGCTGCACGAACATATATCCACATCACCGATTCACAGCGATGATCATGTCAAATAACGACCAAAAGCGTGCGAGTGTCGCACTGCTTTTCGCATTGCTCGAATCCACTCGTAAGCGACCACATCGCTCGACCGAAGAGGTGGACGCCGCATCCATCCAGGTCGCACGCGTGAGCGAGTCGCAATCCGAGACCACCCCGAGGCTCAGCCGCCCTCCGCAATGCTCACGCGGACCCCAGCAGCCACAATGGCCGAAAACGCACAGTCATCACATAGTTACGGTCCAGAACCAGATGTGCCGCACACAAAGCCATCAGCCCACCGGCCGCCGACTACGACCTGGGTCGGGCCCGGCAAGACGTAGGCAGCATCTCCGAGCCGGGCCCCGCACCGGTTCACCTACCGCTCGTCCTCGCGGGTCTCGCCTCTGCGGTACAGCCCGGTGATCCTCCGGCGTCCAGCTCGAACATGACGCACCTAAAAGGTGGCCGATAATCGGCGAAATGACCGGATCTCATAGTGCGAAATTTAATGCTGAATTAAACAACTGCTTTCCCGGCAACTCGGCGTCAGCGCAATGCCTGGCGCGCCCGGAACACCATGTGGATGGATTCCCGGTCGACACCGTCCGCCGTGCCCCGTACGTCCAAGGCGGGCGACCGGGTGTCGGGTTCACCGGGCGAGTGTGTAGGTGATGCGGGCATCACGGCAACCGTCAGCGGGGCCGGTGAGAGCCGCCACTTCGCCGGGGTCCACCGACAGGCCCCGGCGGGACTTCACCACGGTCCATTCCTCAAGGTCACGCCCGTCAGCGATGTAGGCCGAACGGCGGTATCCATCGACGGGCCGGCGGTGGCCCCCCATCGGCAGGTCGGCGGCGACACGGCTCCCGGTGCGGCTGACCGGCGACGTGCTCAGCGCCTCACGGTCGGCTTGTTGTCATCACAGCGGCCGCTGGAGAAGTGGCTCTCTACCCACGGCGGTGGGTCCGGTGTCAGGCGGGCTTGCGGGCCTCGATGAGGAACCGCGCGGTGTGGGCGACGAACGGACCCTCGCTCTGGATCTGGTCGTGCAGCTGCCGCAGCCGGTCCCGGTACTGGTCGACGGTGAACCCCGGCACCATCCAGATCACCTTCCGCAGGAAGTAGATCACCGCGCCGACGTCGAAGAACTCGGTGCGCAGGGACCCCGAGCGCAGGTCCTCGACCTCCAGCCCGGCCGCCTCGGCCGCCCAACGGGCGTCGTCGGGGTGCCGCTTGCGGCGCACCTCCTCCGGCTGCGGGCCGAGGAAGTACTCGACCAGCTCGAAGACGCTGGCAGGGCCGACCTGCTGGGAGAAGTACGCGCCGCCCGGCCGGAGCACCCGGGCGATCTCCTCCCACCAGACGGTCACTGGGTGTCGGCTGACCACCAGGTCAAAGGCCTCGTCGGCGAACGGCAGCGGCGGCTCGTCCTCGTCTGCGACGACCACCACTCCCAGTGGATGCAGCAGCGCGGTGGCCTTGGCGATGTTCGGCTGCCAGGACTCCGTGGCCACCACCAGCGGCGGCAGCTTCGGCACCCCGGCCAGAACCTCCCCGCCGCCGGTCTGGATGTCCAACGCGGCCGAGGCCCGTGCCATCCGCTCACCCATCAGACGCTGGTAGCCCCACGACGGGCGCTGTTCGATGGCCCGCCCTTGCAGCCAGGAGAAGTCCCAGCCCCCTACCGGGGCCGACTCCGCCTCCGCCACCAGATCCTCAAACGTTCCTGTCATACCTGAACCGTCCCAGCTCGGCCCGTGGATCGGCGACCGGATATCGCTGTCCCGGCGCATGCGTCGGCTGCTGCGGGGGACTCACTCGCCACTGACACTGGTGAGCCCCCGTCCGCTGGTTGGATCCAGGGACGGGGGCTTTGCCGTGTCACCGGGACACGGCCGCGTGTCAGCGCTTCTTCGCCTTCTTCGTCTGCCGCTTGTTCCACTCCCCGCGGTGAAGCTGGCATCGTGAGTAGCCGACCATTGCCAGCCGCGTGCAGCGCGTTCCCTTCTTGGTCTTCGCGCCGCACAGCGTCTGCTTGCCCATCCGTTCACCCCCTTCCCCGTGGCCATGGCTGGTTGAGGGCATGGTGCCTGGGCTGGCTGATCGTCTGAGGTAGTGGGCGGTGTGGTGGCTGGGATGGTGCGTGGATCGGCCTGTTTGGTGCGGCTCGGTCCGGCTGGTGGCGGGCCCTGTCGGCCCCGGCGTTGTCGGTGGCGGGAGATACCGTCAATCAGTCAGGCGCGTGGCATTGTGCCGGGCGCCGACCGGAGGCGGATCTCATCGCAGTACTGCTGGAGGGTGCATGGCCCTGGACAAACGCCGAGTGCAGACCGCAGTGATCGGCCACTTCGATTCCGAGCTCCCTGTGGTCCTTCCGATGGAAGCGATAGAGCTCGACGACTTCCGGGCCCGCCACACCGGCCAGACCTACTGGTGCGGCGTGTGGCTGGGTGGCTGCGGACACCAACTCGTCACCAAGCTGTACACCGATCGCGCATGCCACTTCGCGCACGTGCCGGATCCCGACCACACATCCGCCTGCGCCCGGAAGTCGGCCGGGGTCTCCAGCGCGGACCACCTGTACATCAAGCACGGTCTGCTGACCTGGCTGGCGGAGCAGGACGTCAACGCCACAGCAACCATCCCGCGCGATGAGGACGGTTCGATCGGAGGGGAAGTGCTCTTCGCCCCCGCCGGGCACGCCAGCTTGCGGGTTCTGCTCTCCGAGCCGGCCGACTCACCCGCACCAGCAGATGACGACTCTGCTCAGCTGGTACTCGGCCCCGAGATGGCATCCGACCCGAACGTGCTGTTGCGGCAGGGATACATCAACCGCATCCAGCTCATCCCCGACGGCACCGGCCGCCGGATCCAGGTCGGAACCGAACGCCATGGCGGCACCACCGAGTGGTTCGACCTGCACGATGTGGAGTTCACTGCCTCGGGACTGACCACCCCTGCGGTCGAAGAAGTCCGCCGACTGCGTACCACACGGCGACCCATCGGCGTGCGAGCGCCCAAGGCCGCGCCACCGCAGACCGGGCCGACCGTACAGGCCGCCAGCGAGGAGACACACGGCATCCCGTCGCCAGATCGTGCAACCGTCATAGCGGCCCTCGAACAGGCGGTCAACGAGGGACGCAGCCGCATGGAGATCCGCCGGTGGCTGAACAGGGCGGAAGAGGTGACGCACGGCGGGGCCACCGCCGAGGAGAACGACCTGATCAAGGCTGCCGCTGACGCGCTGTTGAGGCTGGAACGAGCCGTCGGCCTGCCGACACCGCGTGAGCCGACCTTTCAGGAGCGCAAGGCCATACAGAAGGTCGAGCGGATGCTGGGCGATCTCGCGCGGCAGAAGGACCGAGGGATCCGGACTATCGCGCCCCGCCAGCGCCGCCAGCTTGCTCAGGCCGCGAAGCAGGCTTCCGCCTGGCTCACCGTCGACCAGCGCGCCCAGGTACAGGCATGGCAGACCGCTCCGACGGAGTCCGCGCCCGTACCGCGTGCCCCTCAGCGGCCGTTGCCTGGCCGATCGCCGCGCAAACCTCCTGCGGCCCCCCGCTCTGAGCAGCGCATCGACGCGGCCAGCCTTGCTGACGCCGTCCGGGACGTCCTGGAGCACACAGCCCGGTTAGGGAAGACCGTGCCCCTCGCCGATCTGTGTGCCCAGATCAAGGGCCTGGGGGAGCTGACGGAATCTGATCAGGTGCAGGTGCTTCGGCGGGTGAAGCCCACCGCGCGCCCTCGCAGTCCGAAGCCTCAGCGTCCAGCTCTGCTCACCGCCCTGATCACCACTGAAACAGGGACTATGCACCCGATCTACCGGCAGCTGGCCGACCACGCCGGCCACCACCAGCCTCAGCAAGCCGACAGCACATGGACCGACACCGTCAAGATCCTTCACGACCGCTACCGCAACCCGTAGCGGCGCAAGCGGCGCCGTCGGCCCGGCAGCGAACTGGTGTCGCCAATCCAGGCCACAGTGAAGTTCGCCTTCACCCCGGCCGAAGAAGACATCTCCAGCATGCGCCTGGCCGAAGCGTTCACCTGCTGACCCGCCCGTGGCACGGGAGGCCAACGCCGTCACCCTCGGCATCAGCCCCTACAGCGAGTTCAGCGACGTCGGGGAAGTCACAGCGCTGAAGCTGTTCACCCAGCGCGTGGAGGACCACCGCAACGATCAGCGGCGCCGCCAGCAGCAGCTGGACCAGCCCGCCGACCAGGCCCCGCCCGCAGCCGGGCCACAGGCACCCTGGTCCGGCGCACGCCCCGGGGCTGACAGATGGTCCGGGCGTTTCGGTCAGCCGGTTCGGCCGATGTGGATGACCACGATGGTGACGGTGGTTTCTGTGATTTCGTACAGGACCCGGTAGCGGCCGACGTGCATGCGGCGCAGGTCCGGGGAGCCGTACTCCGCGGTGCCTGCCGGTCGGGGGTGTCGGCGAGCAGGTCGACAGCGTCCATCAGCTGCCGCAGGCCGTCAGGGTCGTCCTTGAGGAACCGGACGGCCGCGTTCACCGCGCCCTCGTCCCAGATGATCGAGTAGGTCAAGAAGCGTGCCCCAGCCCGAGCTGGGCACGCACCTGCTCGTGCGGCACGCCGGTGGTCTCGCCGGACGCCTGCCGCGCCCGGTACTGCGCCAGGGCCAGGGCGTCCTCGAGGTCGGCCAGTTCCTGCGGGTTGATCAGGATCGCCGCCGGCTGGCCATGGTCGGTGATGGTGATGCGTTCACGGGCATGGGACGCGCGACGCACCAGCGCCCCGAACCGGGCCCGCGCCTCCGTGATCGGCAACGTGTCACTCATGAACAGAAGTGTACACTTCATGCGCCTCGCGTCTTCACCATCTCGAAGCACAGACAGCGCCCGGGACGGTGTTGTTCCGTGCTCTCGGCGCGAGCAGTGGCGTCGCCAGCAGCAGCTGGACCAGCCCGCCGGCCGGGCTCCGCCTCCCACCGGACCGCAATCAGCCTGAAGCGAAGCGTCTACCGTCGGCGGCGGCCGCCGCCACTGAGCCGTCGGGAGAGGAGATCCTGCCTCGCCTGGTGGGATCCGGCAGGCAGCGCACACTCAGCATCAGGCTTGGCGTGGCACACCGGGCAGGCGATCTTCATCAGCTTGAAGGCGGGCACCATGTTCGCGGTTCCCCGGCCCGTCCGCCGGTCCTCCTCGCGTTGGGCTTTCTTGGCCTTCGCGGCAGCCTCGCGTTCCTTCACGATCGGCACGATCCGCTCGTCGTGGCCGTGTTCCCGCTGTACTGCTTCGCCCCCCGACTCGTCCGGGTCGGTGCAGTCCTGGCCGGCCTTCGCGCCACAGCCAGGGCAGCGGCGCCGAATCCAGAGCCGGCGGGCGACCTTCTCGTGCAGGGGAACCTTCCGCCCGTCGGGCGGGGCTGGACCGGCTGTGCAACCTTGAAGGGCTCGCACTCGCCGGGCAGATGCCGGAGACGGCCGTTCAGACGCTGCTTCCTCTGCCCCTCCTTGAACCCCCCCCCCGTCGCAGCTGGCGCACTTCTCATCCAACCGCCGGGGCTTGACGCGGGCGGGGTCGTACGAGCCCCGCGACAACCGCGGCGCCAGGGCCGGCCGCGACTCCTGGGTGCCGTCGCGGCGCACGATGGTGACGTCCGAGGCCGGAGGCCGGTCGTACGCCGGGAGCTGCGGCGCGGCAACGTATGACTGCCCCTTCGGGCCTGGCCCCTGGTGGTCGCGCTTCGACATGCTGGGCAGCGTAGCCATGTGCCTCAGCGAGCGGCAGAGCGCAAACTGCCCATCCGGCATGGCCAGTTGAGCAGCGCGGGTCTTCACGTCTTCTCGGCGGCCGGCCGGCTGGGGTGAAGGATGGTCACTCGAACGGAGTAGCTCCGGAACCAGGATCGCGGTCTCTTCTCTCTCCTGCTGTACGGCCGTGTGGCGGGTGCGTCAGCCGTGCTCGGTGAAGATGGCCGACTCGGCGTTATGGACATTAAGTCCCTTAGCGGTGACGCTGGGTGTCTAACCGGTGTGGGGCCAGGGGAGGGGACCATGCGGCGGGTTGAAGAATTGCGGGAGCGGACTGTCTGGAAGAGCGATCCGCACACGCAGGTCAAGCATCTGGTGTACCGGCACTACCTACAGTGCTGGATGGGCAAGATACTCCAGAAGTTCCCCGAGGCCACCATCGTGGACGCCTTCGCGGGCCCGGGTGTGTACACCGACGGCCCGCCCGGCTCCCCCATCGTGGTCGCCAAGACCTTCCTCGAGCACACGGCATACCGGCGCTTCGGCCGGCTCAACCTCATCTGCCTGGAAGAGCGGCCCGACCGGGTGGAAGAGCTCAAGCGGCAGTTCGCCAAACTGGCCCCTTCGCCGCAGCTGAACGTCAGCATCCAGCCGCCGGGCACCTTCGCCGAACGACAGGCCCAGTTGTCCGTGCTCGCCCACCGCGGCCGCGCCGAGACCCCCGTGCTGTGGCTGATCGACCCGTTCCGCCTCAAGAGCGCGCCGTTCTCGCTGATCAGGCAGTGCCTGGCCGGCCCCCGCGACGAAGTGCTGCTCACCCTTTTCACGAATGAGCTGCACCGTTTCTGCCAGCGCGAGGGCTTCGACAAGACGATGACCCCCTACTTCGGTGGAGAGCACTGGCAGGCGGCGACGCCCGAGCGGCGCGCCGGGGCACGCAAGGAAGCCTTCGCCATGGCTTATCAGCAAGGCCTGAGGCGGCAAGGCCTGTTCACCGGCAGCTTCGGCATCAAGATCAGCAACCAGAGCGCCCGCTACCACCTGATCCTGGCCACCCACAGCGAAGCCGGCCTGAAGTGCTGGGCGCCTGTCACCTGGAAGCTGGACAGCTACAGCGGACAGGGCGCCTCCGCCGACACAGCAGACGCCCCGTCGCTGTTCGATGAGGCCTCGGTCGTGGACCGGCTGGACATCGCCCTGCGCGCCCACGCCGGTACCGAGCAACGGTGGGAGACACTGTCCAGCCAGGCAGCCCAGCTGAACCACATGGACAAGCACCTGCGCCAGGTCCTGGACAAACTGGCCGCCCAGGGCCTGGCCTTCCGCGTCGACCCCGTCCGTGCACGCACCGCCTGGCCGGAAGGGTGCACCGTGCGCTTCTACGCCCCCGAAGACGTCGCGGACGAAACCTCCTAGCCCGTGGGCAGGAGCGGGCGGTCCGGCATGTCGTCCCAGGTGCGGCCGTCCAGCTCGCGGCCGCCGGCCTTCGGGGTGCGGCCGCCCCACTGCTTGAAGAAGAAGGCCACACCGGCCTGCTGGCAGATATCCCGGATCTGCGTCACCCACGCCTCGTCCAGCGGCCGATGCCCAGGCCCCGACTCGCCTCCCGCGATGACCCAGTCGATCTCGGTCAGCTCCAGCCCGTCCAGCGGCCCCAGCAGCGGCTCACACGACAAGAACTTCACCGCCGCGGGAACCTGCCGCAGATCATCGACGCGCGGCAGCTCTTTCGCGCTCTCCACGGACACCCCCATCCAGAGGTTGTCCGGCCACTGAAGCCGGTTGGCGACCTGCCGCAGCCGTCGCGCCCGCTTGGTGAGCACCTGGTAGGTGTGCTGCGGTGTCTCCGCGATCACCTCGAAGACCTGCCGCACGTAGTCCAGCGGCACCCGGGCGTGGAACAAGTCGCTCATGGAATTCACAAACACGGTGCGGGGACTCTTCCACCCGTACGGCACGTCCAGCGCGTCCGGGTGCAGGGTCAGCCCGAACCCGGGGCCGGAGGTACGCGGGTCACCGTCGGCTTGATACTTCGGCGACCCCATCGCCTTCAGCCGCTTCGCCAGCGTCAGCGCGTAGCAGTTGTCACACCCTTCCGAGACGCGGTCGCATCCTGTGGTCGGGTTCCACGTCGCCTCGGTCCACTCGATCGCGCTGCGGTCACTCACCGGCCGGCCCTCCATCCCCTCGAACCGAGCCCCATCCCCGATGGCACAGCCACGGCCCGCTGTATGCCCAACGACCCGTCACACCACCGGACACCGGCATCCAACCATCTGACACCCGCGCTGTACCCACTACCCCCAATATCGAACATGCGTTCCCTCTCTTTTGGTAGTACGTACACCGCAAACTGGCCATTCCTGTCCTGCGCTGAAGCTGCTGTCGTACACACCGACCCAGAGCCCTTCATGCGGTGGAGCGCTGCGAACCCAATACGGCCACAGCGCCGGGCCTCTGGGCGCGATCGGCACGCGCCCGCCGCAGCGCGCGAACACGACTGCTGTCCGCGACCGCCGACCGCGCGGCCTTCGCCTGCAGCTCCTCGACCGCGGCCCGACCATCGCCGAATGCTTCCTCCGGCTCCCGCATCAAGGAGCCTGCGTTCTGCTGCTCGATGGCGGCCGCGGTCCTCGGGTCGAGGACCCGTTCCGGCCTGCTGGCCCGATGAGCGGCCAGCGCCTGCTGGTAGCCCGGCGACGCTGCTTCCCGCGTATGGACCGGCGCCTCGGACGCGGCCGGCCGCTGGCCCGGGTCGGCGGCCGCCGAAGCGGAATCCGCGTCGCCGGGCGCGGGCGGCAGGACATACAGGCTGCGCACGTTCGCGCCCGGTACCTCCGCGTTGGCCGCTGCGATCAGCTTCGGCGCGCTCCAGCGCAGCTTGGTGCCGTACGCGGGGGCGTCGGGGACGACGTCCAGGCGGCCAGTGTCCGCATCGAACTTAACCGCCCGGGCGTGGCCGACGAGTTCGGGCGCGGCCGCGGCGAGGATGCCGTCGAACCGGGCGAGGACGCTGCCGCGGGCAGCCGGGGCGACCATGCCGCGCTCGGTCATCATCCAGGTGATCGCGGTGCCGAGTCCGAGCGGCTCGCGACCCTCCCGCCGTACGACCCGGCCGGTACGCCGCTTCGGCTTCCTCTTGCGAGTGGAGCCGTTCTTCTTCGCCTGCTCGCGGGCGGCGACCAGGGCCTGGCGGGCGAGGTCGACGCCGCTCGGCCCGGTGGTCATGCGATCACCGCCCCGGCCGTGTCGCCATCCAGCGGCCGGGCGGCGAGCTCGCGCAGCCGGTCCCTCCACCGCACGGCGTCGGCCGTCCCGGTCTCGGTGTGGGTCACGGTCTGCTCGTGCAGCTGCTCCAGCCGCGTTGCCAGGAGGTACTCGGCGGTGCGTTCCCGGGCGGCGTCAGCGGCCTTCGTCGCGGCGGCCACCGCGTCCGCGCCGTTCGGGTTCGCGCGGAACCAGCGGCGTTTCTGCTCAGTCGCGTACGCCCGCCGTGCCTCGGCTTCGGCTTCCTCGGTCCGGCCCAGCATCGCCAGGGCGCACCGCCGGTATTCCGACGCCGCCTGCTGCACCGCCTGGAGCGCGGCGAAAGCGAGCGCGGACGCCGCCGCGACCGGGTCCGCGTCCAGCTCGCCCGGCTCCACCAGCTCCATGAACGCCCGCACAGCGGTGGCGATATCGGTCTCCAGGGACTCCCTCACGCGGGCGGTGACGGCGGCGACGGCGTCCGGGGCGTCCAGATCGGCAGACCAGGTGGCCGCGACCATGCCGACCTCCACCGTCAAAGCCTCGGCCCGGCGCCGGTAGCCGCACGCCTCACACAGCCCGGCCGACCGCTCCTGCCCGCAGTCCTCACACGGCACAGCCCGGCGAACCGCCTCCGCGGCAGCCCCGATCGCGCGTTCGCGCTCCGCCCGTTCCTGAGCGGCCGCACGAGCAGCATCCTGGCGGGCCTGCTCGGCTGCGGCCTGCTCGCGCCGCCACACGAAGTCCTCCGCATCGAGGGCCGCCTGCTGACGGAGCCGGTCCTCAAGGACCTGGCGGCGCTGGTCGACCTCGAGGCCGGGCAGCTCCCGATCGACCTGCGCCGCGACCCGGGCGCGACGAGCGCGCCGGAGGTGGATCACATTGCCGCAGTTCTCGCACTCGCCGCCGGTGTCCAGCCGGATCCCGTCGTCGCACCGCATGTCCGAGCAGGCCGGCCGCTGCACCAGGCCCCGCCGGATCAGCCAGCCATACCGGCTCCGAACCAGGGCCTCACCGCCGGCTTCCTCCAGCCGGTCGGTGAGCCGGTCGGCCAGCAACTGCGGGGCGGCATCCGGCTGCATCAGCAGGTTCTTCAGCCGCCCCAGCTCCCTCTTCGTAGCTTCCTCGACCTGGTGCTGCTGCCAGCCGTTCAGCCGCTCCCACAACCACGCGACCGGCCCCAGCGCCACCCGCAGACCAAGATCAGCCGGAAGGCCCACCCTCCGCTGCTGCTGCGCCTTGTGCCAACTCACGGTCTCCGGGTGGCCACCGGCCTCAGCACCGGCAGCACGCTGCCCATCACGCCCTTCGACCGGGGACTCCTTGGGCTTTTCCCCGCGCAGCGGGCCGTCCTCCGCCACCGGCGGCGTCGACTCGACACCAGCGTTTCCGCCGTCGGTGGCCTGGTCCTCGCGTGCGCACGCGCGCTCCGGCCAAGGGCCTTCACCCCCACGGCCTTCGCCGGAAAAACCACCAGAGAGCTGCGGAGGAACAACAGGAGAAACCACAGGAGCGTGAGAAGAGTGAAGGTATGCAGCAACGGCGAGGTCTGCCGACCCGGCCCCCAGCCCCTGCCCCGGGTCCTCCGTCCCAGTAATCACAGAGGCCACAGAGCTACCGGGCATCTCATGATCTCCGGATGCAGTACCGGCGAGGTCTGAAAACACCGAGGTAGCCGCCTCACGGGCCTCCCGGATACGCAGACCATGAGCCCGGGCGACCGGCAGCAGCCGCACCCGGCTGCGCGCGTTCAACCCCGACGCCGTCTCACGACGCCCCACCGTCACCACGCCCCACTCCTGGAGCCGCCCCAGCACCTTCGCCCCAGCCGCCGGCGAGCAGCCCAGCAGCCGCCCCGCCGTCGCCGCCGGACGCCCCCGAGAGCTGTCCACACTGCCCGGACACAACTGCAACCAACCCTTGGAGTTCGAGGACAGCACCATCAACAGCAGCCCGAGACGATCCGTCGCCGCCCCGCGACCCATACGGTCCGCGAGCAACCCCGCCGGGGTCACCGACCCATCCCTGTGCGACCACCCCGGCCCGAACAACACCTCGATCAGCCGCAACAGCACCGCAAGCTCCACCCGCGACAACGCCAGCACATGCCGCCGGTCCCCCGCCTGCTGCGCCCGGTACATCGGGATCACCCAGCACTCCAGGCCCGTCGCCCACCCGGCCGCGTTCGTCTTCGCGATCGAACCGAGCACACCGCGCTCCCGCAGCCGCGGCAGCACCGCATGCGCGACCCGGGACGTCCTCAGCCCCAGCCACCGGCCCAACTCCCCCGCACGGATCACCGTGCTGTAGTCATCGGCGACCCGAGCCTTCGACGTCAGCACCACCGACGCCAACCGCGCGGGGTCACCAGCACCCTCCAGCGCCGGATCCGACACCAGCGCGAGCACCGCCGCGAGCAGGCGGGCACGCATCGTCTTCGACAGCTGCAGCGGGTTGCCGAGCTCCAGCTGCTCCACCGGACCGGCCTGATCCGGCACAGCCCGCAACCGACGCCGACGTTGCCCCGGCACGCACGTCCTCCTGGCGGCCTCCGCCGCCACGGCACTCACTGGGCCGCCCGCACGGCGCGGGCAGGCAACAACGGAAACGCGTGAAAGATCACGGGGCGACCCTCGAACGGATCACCTGTGGACAGAGATCGAGCCGAACCGCCGTGACGGCCAGCTCGGGACGCATTGGAGTGGACGGGCAGGACGGTGAACGCGGAAGTGGTCCTCACGCCTGCTACAGGTGTGGGAATCCGCCGCGGTGTGACACCGATCGGCCGATCGTCCCGCCAGCCGGGATGTACCAGACAAAACGGGCTGTGAGATTCCGCCAGACGGGAAGCCCTCAACTGGCAAACATGGGTGAAAAGGGCATAACTGGACTGGCGAAAGGCAAAGCGGTCGTGCACAATGACGACGTCCCTTCGAGTAGTCGGGAGGGCATGACGAAGCCCCAAAGGGTGCTTCGTGGTTCTGGGAGGAACCTGACTTGCTCAGATCGACCGGGTGGTACCGGAAGATCGAGCCTTCGCTTCGGTTGGTAGCCGGAGCGGTGACGTGAAGGGCCGCAGGATCCGCAGGTGGCTGGTAACCACCACGCGGACGCGGCCGACGATCTACCTCATCCCGACCCCCTCAACAGAGGGGCGCTTCGGCGCGGGATCAAATGCGAACACCCCGCCGACGGGCCAGCGCTCACGCATGCGTCGCTGACCCCACGGCGGGGTGCTGTGTGTCTGGTGCAGGGTACGGGTACCCTGATGCATGTCGATCACCTTCGTATGGCTATAAGGGTGCTCGGCAGGCCGAGGACCCCCGCTACAAGGTCCGATGGCCCGCCCCCTCGACTTGCTCAAGGTCGTGGGGGCCATTTTTTGATCAATGTCGGAGACACGATACTCCCCCACCGAGGCCTTAGGGGCACCAGGGAAACCCGTGTCGCCGCCGCCGTAAAGTCCCCGCGAGCGAACAACATGTGACTCCATCTCACGAGCGCCGACAGTCCGACAGCTGCTTGCCAGACCACCCTCCGCGCACTGCGGCTGCGCAGCACGGGCGTCGGGGCCGACCAGAACATGAACGTGCCGACTCACCTGGCTCATCCGTCCGCTGTACCTCCCCGATGAGGTCTTTGAGTCGTTGTGTGATGCCTACGAACGCGCGGTTGTAGCGCCCATGATCCGAGCAGACTTTTTCGGATTCGCCAAGAGGGTTATGCCGGTTTCGCCGGACTTCCCGTCCGGCGAGCAACTTGCCGCGCACGCCTCCCGCCAGGCGGGAGGCGTAGACGGTGTACTGCCCGTGGGACGGTGTCGACGACTCGCGCCTGCTGTGCGGGCACTGTCATAAGCGGGCAGCTGGTCGATGGTTCCTCATCAGCCCTTCTTCGCCGCTTGACACCGACGGCAGTCTGCTGCCGCTGTCAGCCATGCGCTCGGCGACCATGGCACATCGCTTCGGAACTCGAGGCACTCGCATCCGTAATCACAGCCCCACCCAGGGATGAGGCCGCCACAGGTGTAGGGAGGAGGCCCTCCGTGGGCGGTTGTGGTGTGTCCGCACTTGCAACGGATGCCCTTACCGGCGCCTTCGGTAGCCCAATCTGGAATCCCGCTGGGCGGTCGGTGTGTGTGCCCGACCACGAAGGTCCGCTTTCCACCCTGCTTCTTGTGGAGCTTCTCGCCTTGCTCCGGGCACTGCTGCTCCAGGAGTTCGGCCACCTGGGCGATTTCTTCGGGCCAGTCATCCTGTTGGAAGCGGAACCACTCCCCAGACACGCGCTGCGCGGCGAAATGACGGTGCAGCTTGGTTTCCAACGCAGGGTCGGACGTTTCTCGCTGCCACCACACCTGGAGTGGGACCGGTGAGGCGGTTTGTAACTGACGCAGCCTCTTGGTGACGTTACCTGACTTGCCGATCTTCACGGGTGCTGGCTGTTCTGAGCTACTGATGGCGTACAGGAATGTAGTCATCGGTCATCTCCCGGTATGTGATGATTGGTGGCTTTGGCGGGGCACCCTCGGGTAGATCGACGAGGTCAGGCCATCAGCCCCACTCATGGGAGAGGACGGAGTACAGCACACTGTCGCGCCAGGCACCGTTCGTGTAGACGTGATCGCGCAGGACTCCCTCCCGGGTGAATCCGAGCTGCTCCACCATGGCGATCGAAGCCGCGTTCTCGGGTCCGATCGCCGCACTGATTCGGTGCAGGCCCAGCTCCGTAAATGCGTACGTCGTGAGGGTGCGGGCCGCGTCCGTGGCGTAGCCGCGGCCCCATTCCTCTGCTGCGATCGCGTAGCCGAGCTTGCCAGCTTTGACGCCGGCGTATCCGATCCGCGCGAAGCCGATGACCTGGTCGTCGCCGTGCTTGGCCACTGCCAGGTAGTACTCCGTCCGCGGCTCCTGCTGGGCGCGTTCGAGTGTCCCCTCGATCATGGCGATGGCCTGGTCCCGGTTTCGACTGTCGAAGGACAGCCACTCGGTGACCTTGTCGTCGCCGATGATCGCCAGGACGTCCTCGACATCATCGTGGGTGAACTCGCGCAGGACGACTTGGTCGCCGACGATGCGAAGTCGTTTGATGGGCAGTTGCGGGCGGACGACCGTCCCGTGACCACGCGACGACGTGACGAGACCTTCGGCTTCGAGAGCCTTATAGGCCGCGTGGACAGTTGATTTCGATCCCTCGCCAGCTGCCACGAGATCTCGGATGTGGGGCAGCTGCTGGCCGGGAGTGAGGTCGCCACGTCGAATCTGCGAGGCGAGCCTGTCCGCCAGCTTCCGCCACTTTGGTGCCATCCGTACCTCCTCCGGCCAAGGGAATCATAGTCCTAGGACTACTGTCGATGGGGGCTATTCTTCGTAGCTCGAGCTGCTTGGACGAGCTCCGCCGAGATGGCGAACGGTTGCCCAGAGATGCGGGAGTTGTGGCCATGGGCGCACACGGGTGCCGATCAGATAGCCGAGCTGGCGCACGTGGAGTGGTCCAAGGTGCACATGATGATCGCCTCCAGCCGCTGGTTCGTACGCCAACCAGCATCTGCAGGAGGACAGTCGTGTGAGAGGTCACCTGGATTACCCACGGTGGGTAAACGCTGGTCCGCCCCGCGGTCGGGATGGTTCAGTCTGAGATCCTGGAGCCAAGACGAATACAGGGAGCGGGGCCGAATTCATGCAGTGGACCGTGCACGGCGAGCGCCAGATTTACAGCAACCCATGGGTGAACCTGTGCCTCGTTGATGTGGAGCAGCCGGACGGGGCACGCTGGGAGTACCACGTCGTCCGGCTGCGGCACCTCGCGGTCGCCGTCGTGGTCAACGACCGCCGAGAGGTCCTCATGATGTGGCGGCACCGGTTCGTCACGGACTCGTGGGCCTGGGAGTTGCCCATGGGCCTGGTCGAACAGGACGAGACTCCGGCGGAGGCCGCGACGCGAGAGGTTCTGGAGGAGACCGGGTGGCGGCCAGAGGTGATGAAGCCGCTCGTGTATGCGGAGCCTGCCAATGGCATCACCGACTCCCAGCATCATATTTTCCGTGCGGACGGAGCAACCTATGACGGGCCGCCGACCGAGAAGAATGAATCGGACCGCATTGAGTGGATCCCTATCAATCGCATCCGCGGCATGATAGACCGCAAGGAGATCATCAGCAGCGGGAGCTTGGTAGGCCTTCTCTATCTCCTTATGGACGAGGCTGGCCGCTGACCTCATGGAAGCGCATGCGACATACGCTGCTCAAAAGCCACGACTTGCGGTGAGTTTCGGTAAGGGTGGAGTTCCTTCCGAAAATCCCTCAGATGCTCTGCAACCCTCTGTGAATCGACGGATGAGGCCAACGTGACGGCCTTTTCTGCCGAGTTGCATGCCTCATCTAGGTTCCCGTTCTGGAGTTGGCTGGTCGCCAGCCAGAAAAGGTGGAAAGCCCTACCGCGCTGATTAGACGTTGGCTCGTGACTCAGAGCCTGGGCGATCAGCGGTTCGGCCGCAGAAGCCTCGCCAAGCTGACCGTGGGCGATACCAGTGTCAACGGTCAGCTTGGTTTCATCGAAATACACCACCCATGATGGGTCATCGTCAGCGCCAGAAGTCAGAGCGAACTGTCGGTGAGCTTCACCGATCGCCGCGTGCGTACTCGTACGATCACGGAGCGTCGCATGGGCGAACGCCTCACGCATGGCCAGCATCGCCATGACCCTCGGGGTGCCGCGGCCGCGGACACTGTCCTGAGCCGCAGTCACCAAGGCGAGCGCATCAGCCGGTTTGTCTTCGTACGTGGCCTGGAGGCTCAAACAGGCAAGGACGTTCGCGACGAAGGCACGGTCATCGATTTCCCTCGACAACCGTAGTGCCTGCGTGAAATAGGAGCGAGCCTGGCTGTACTCCCGGGCGTCGAAATGTGTCCAGCCAGCCATCCGCGCCAACTCGGCCGCGACAGCTTGCAATCCGCGTCGCAGAGCGCCGTCCCTGCTCTCCTCTACTAGTCCGAGAACATACCGGAGCTGGCCCGTCACGGCTGGACGCAGAGCTGTCCCACCGTGTTCATCGTCTCGCCGCCAGTAGTCCTGAATAGAGGCCTGTAGGGCTCGCAGCGTCGACGGAGTGGACTGGGGTCCCGCTGCGATAGCAAGGATGCCCTCCAGGTCCGTACTCGGCAGAGCAACTCCCTTTGGTGAAACTTCTTCCATCGCACCGCGCTGCGAGCCCGGTGGAATAAAAAGCCCGGAAGCCGGTTCCTCGCCCTTTTCCCATGACCTGCGGGCCAGCCCGAGCATGTGTCCAGGAATTCCAAGACCATCGGCCACACGCTCGATCACAGCGATATGCGTCAGTGAACGACGACCCGAGATGATTTCACCCACTCGGCTTGGAGTCATGTCGCATCGACGCGCAATCCGTGACGGATAGAGCCCCGCCCGCTTAGCGAGGGCGAAGACTTTACCGAAGTCGCGGTCCCGACAGGCTTCCACCATCGCAGGATCCGAGAGCAGGCGCTGCGGGAGACCTGGCTCCTCCCGGCTGTCAGCCATCGTGTGCTCCCCGCTTCGCGCATCCGCAATAACCGGATCCTACCCACTGTGGGTAACCCAACGGACCTCCTTTCACAGGTCCCGCACCGGTCACCGTGAAGACAACCCAGGTCCACGCCAAGCACGTTGAGAGGAGGGCACGATGTCCAAAAGGCGGCACGTGGTGACCGATGCGCATGGTCGCTCGCTCGACCTCACGGCCATTGGCCAGGCACCCCAGGTGCCCGCGCATCCGAGCCCGCAGCACCGACTGATTCCTTCCGTTGTTGCTGTTACCGCAGTGCTGGTTGGTGGCGTAGTCGGGATCGCGCTGATCAACGCGATCCACGACATCGCCATGACGGTGGCAGGGACAGGTGCCACCGGCTTGATCTTCAAGGCTTTGCTGGCGACATCGAGCCGACAAGAGCGGTGATCTCTGTGACCACTCTTGAGCATCGGGCGGCGCCGCAGCTGTGCTGCTGCCTCAGTTATGTACGGGGGCAGCAGCAGGTGGCCGACGAAGGGTCAGGATTCGAAGGTGCCCGGCACGTTACCCGGCTGTTCGCCGTACACGATGCGCAGCACTCAGCTTTCCTGTCTGGTGTCGTCCTGCGACCGCTCTATCCGCTCCAAGCGTGCGGCCAGGTCCGCCACCTGGTTCTCCAACCGCTTGATGGCCTGGGCGGTCGGGTCAGCAACAGCCTCCACCGCCGACTCGCGGATGTACGAACCACGCCCCTGGTGGGAGTAAATGACGCCATCCGACCGCAGTTCTGCGAGCGCTCTCTGCACCGTGCCCGGGGCTACTCCAAAGCGATCAGCGAGCTCTCGGGTACTGGGCAGTTTGTCGTTGCCTTTCAGACGGCCGAGCCGGATCTGGTCGCGCACGTCTTGCGCGATGCGCTGATAGGGCTGCATGGCCTCGTCCGTCATGAACCACATCGTAAGGCCGCCTCGTTGGTCTGGATGGCTTGCACAACTTGGTTGACACAGTTACTGTATCAGCTAACATGAGTAAGTCAGTAAGGTTGGTCAACCGGGAAGCATGCACCCCTTCCGAGAGGAGCGCCACCTCATGAACGTCATCTCCACCCCTGCCGCCGCAGCCGATCTGGCCACGTTGTACGGCCGCTACTCCGCCCGCCTCGCCGCGCACGCCGCTGAGCGCCTGGCCGCTGCGGGCGCCGACCCGGTCAACGAGGTTGACGACGTGACGCAGGAGGTGTGGTTGTGGGCCGGGCAGCAGCGCCGTCTGCCCGGGTGGGAGGGCTTGCAGGTGATGACGGACTGGGTGGTCGAGGCGGCTACCTCCGAGCGGCAGGCCCGGCTCGAGGTGCCGGTGGGTGTGCGGCTGTCCGGTACGCCGGTCGTTCCCCTTCTCGGCCTTGAGAGCGTGCGGCCAGTGCGCATTGAGGCGGCCGAGGCGTCCCCTCTCTCCTTGTCGCCCGCGGCCTGACCTCGCCGGGTCCTCACGGGCCCGGCTCCCCCACCCGGAACCGCCCCTCGGGCGGCGCCGGCTGAGGGAGCCGGAACCACGGTCCCTGACCAAGCGCCACCGCAGAACAGCAGGAGTCACCGTCCCCTCCGGGGCGGCGGCAGTGGGGTTGAGCCCGCGCTCCCCCGGTCGAGGCGCCTGTACCGAATACCGCGTACCACCTGATCTACCTCGAACAGCGCGCTGCGCTGTCTGTGCGCCAGGCCGCCGGGTTACCGGTCCGGCCTGGCGGGCGGAGAGAGCAGCACCGCTCGATGAACCAGGAGGACTCGATGCCCCAGAAGCGCCCCGGCCGGACCCGCACCAAGCGCACCAACCGTCGTGAGCCGCTGCTGCTCAGCACGGTGGACCCGCAGTGCTACAACGTCCGGCCGGACGAAACGCGGTCGATTGTCTGCCCGGACTGTCGTACCTGGCGCCGGATCATGGGTGAGAAGACGCTCAAGATCCGTGAGCACTGCATCTCCGACCGCGTCGCTGAGGGTGAGACGCACGTCTGCTGCCCCGGAAGCAATCAGGTCGTCATCATCGACATCAACGTCCGTGATTGGCAGCGGCAGGCGGACCGGCTGCTGAGGGATGGAATGTGGGCCGACCAGCGGCGTGCGGCCCAGCAGTTCCACAAGCCGATCCCGTCGTCGGCCACGCCCGTTACCAAGATGTTGCCGGTGCCGATGAGCGCGCAGGCCGCTCTCACCACCTACCGCCAGCATTTCAAGAAGTGCCGGGCCTGTACCGGCACCCAGCGTTGCGCCGACGGCGCCCACCTCGCCGAGCTGTACGAGCGGCTGAAGCGCACCCAGCCTCGGCGCGACAAGGCCCGCGCGGTCCTCGCCCGTGAGCGGGCCCGGTTCGACCGCGGCTACATCGCAGAGGGCGCCGAGAAAACGGCCGCCGTATGGACGGCGGCCCGGGAGGCCACCGCCAACCCGAAGGTATTGGCCAAACGCTCCGGTACGGCGCTTGAGGAGCAGAACAACCAGTGCAAGCGGCAGCCGCGTGATGTGCTCCCTGCCTGATCAACACTGACGAACGACCACGGCCGTCGCCATCAAGTTCAGATGGCGGCGGCCGTGGCTGCTCGTACGGCAGTCAGCAGCCCCCCGGGGACGGCCATCCCCGGGGGGCTGATCTCACACCACTGGACCTAAATGGGAGGCCCAGATGACCGTCAGCATGACACACACGCCCCCGCCGCCCGCGGCTGAGCCCGACCCGGTGATCCTCGAAGCTCTGCGCAGGGTCATCGACGACCAGATCGGCCCGCGCCGCCCCGGCGCGCTCTACCAGAACATCGACGGCGCGTTCGAGGTCCTGGCCGTGGTCCGCGCCCCGGAGCAGGCCCGGGCCCTGCTGGGGCGCCGGTGCGCCCAGTGGGCCGTGATCGTCCGTGATGTGCTCCGTGCGGACGGCGAGCCGTTCGCGGTGGGGTCGGTGTGGACCACGGAGGACCGTCTGATCCGCGCCGCGGACGATGCGTGCCCGTTGTGCGGGTACTGGACGTGCCGGTGCGGCGAGGCCGTCGCGCTGGCCACGGCGGTGAAGGCCGCGGTCCCGGAAGTCTCCGGGGCCGATCAGCGGTGCGTCTGCGGGCGTCCTGCGGATCAGTGCCGGTGCAAGGACCCGTACCCGTCCGGGCGGATGAGGGTCCGCGCCGGTGCGCTGGCGGCGGTGGTCCGGTGAGCTCCTGCGGACATCCCCCGAAGTTAGTGACCGTCAACCACGTTGGCGCCGACGGCAAGTCCTACCAGTCGGTGCGGCACGAGCCGTGCCAGTGCGGCGGAAAGAAGCAGTAACGCGTGCATCACCTACGCCGGGCCCGTACCGCGCATCGTCTCGCGGTACGGGCCCTCGCGCAGCGCGGCCTGGCCCATCCGGCTGCAAGCGCCCTGCTCGCCGCGGCCGCCCTGGCGGCCGCGGCGGCATGGGAGGCCGGCCACCGCGTCACCGACATCCACCCGCCCACCGGCAACCAGCCCGACAGCGGGGCCCGTTGACTCACACGCATCCCCGGGAGGATCCGTGAAGCACATCGTGCGCACCACCTTCGCCTCGAGCCTTGCCTCGGACGACCGCGACCGTGATTTCCGGGCCAGCGGGGTCTGTGGAGGGGAGGAGCCGGACCTGTTCTTCCCGGTCGGCAACACCGGCCCTGCCCTGCTGCAGATCGAGGAGGCCAAGGCTGTGTGCCGCCGCTGCCCGGTCATGGAGACCTGCCTCCAGTGGGCGCTGGACACCAACCAGCACTACGGCGTCTGGGGCGGAATGAGCGAGGACGAGCGGCGGGCACTGAAGCGCCGCGCCGCCCGCAAGGGCACCCGCAACACCAGCGCCTGATCGCAGCCCTGCGCTGCCCGGGCACCACCGGACCGGCTTCTGCCCGGCCCGGTGGCGGCGGGGAACGCAGGGACCGCATCCAGCAGGCGACCACACGGTCGCGCTGACTTCCGGTCCACACCTCAACCGCACCGGCAACCAAGGGAGATCACTCATGGCAACAACCCCCGCTTGCCCGCACACGCCACCGTGCCCGCTGGCCGGCAGCTCCGACCGGGAGGCCGCCCATCTGGTGGCGCACCACCCGGAGCAGGGCTGGAGCCTGCTGTGTAACGGCGTTCTCCTCTTCGAGGACACCGGCGAGCTGCTGCCCGATGGGCGGGTCATCGCCCCGCACCGGCCGCTCACCGGCCAGCGCATCAGCGTCGCCGCTTGAGCCTTTCTGTTGGTTGTCTTCTCTGCTTCGCTCCCGCCCGGCGGGAGCGCCAGACAACTTCCTGCCCGCACCGCAGCACTACCTCGAGTCGGCCGCCCGCACCCCGGGTGGCCGCGTTGTTCCGCCTGCTGCTCCTGGCGACAGTCCAGGAGCGATACCTCGAAGGAGTCCTCGATGGCCGGGATATTCGCCCGTCTGACCAGCCCGTTGCGCCACATCGACGCCGACCCGGACCAGCTGGTCCTGGAGGCGTACCAGCTGCTTCAGGACGCGAAGAAGAACCACGGCGTGTGGCCGGCGATGGCGGCGTACACCGGGATGGCCACCGTGAAGATCCAGATTGCTCAGTACCTCAAGGAGCACCG
Organism: Streptomyces lacaronensis; assembly: GCF_047337785.1. NCBI lineage: Bacteria > Bacillati > Actinomycetota > Actinomycetes > Kitasatosporales > Streptomycetaceae > Streptomyces > Streptomyces lacaronensis. The sequence continues at coordinate 43,128 of NZ_JBLHDK010000001.1, read as the reverse complement.
CGGCTGACGGCCGCCTGGAGCCACCTGCCGCGGCCCCGGACGGAGTTGTTCTCCGTCCCGGGGCCGGCGGTTCTCCCGCTTCGCCACGACCGCCTGGGCTGTGGCGGGGGCGGAGAGCCGGAATCGGCTCGGCAAAGAGAAAGAGGCCCCATGCCCGGGGCCTCTCCTTTGTTCTCGCGATCCGCTGATAAGGGAGCGATTCGCATGGTCAACGCTACCAGCGGGGGTGCCCGGTGAGTACCACCGCCACCACCCCGGACCTTGACAAGACCCCGGCCGACACCTACGTGGCGCGCAGCCCGCTGTCGGCCCTGCTGGCCACGCTCACCGCACTGGTCGCCACCATTTTGGCCTTGTTCGACCTGTTCGCGAACGGCCTGTGGCCCACAAGCCTGCACCTGACCGTCGGCCTTGCCGTGTTCGGCGTGGTCCGGCTGTGTGTCGGCCTGGCCCTGGACCCGTTCTTCCCGACCGACGACCCGGAGAGCAGCACATGACCGCCGTCGACATCCGAAAGCCCGACATGGTCCGTCCGGACGGCGACGACGACTCCCGCTCCTGGGGTGTCCCCGACCTGGCTGACCATCCCGACCACGGCGAGGACCAGGAGCCGGAGCAGCACGATGTTCCGGAGCAGGCGCCGAAGCCGGACAACCCGCGCACCATGCGGCTGCTCGCCGTCATCGCCGGTGTTGGCGGCCTGGTGCTTGCCGGGATCGGCTTCACCGGTTCCTACGACACCCTGCGGCACCTCGCGGAGGGCAAGGGCTTCGGCACTTTCTCCTATGCGTTCCCCATCGGCATCGATGCTGGCATCCTCGTGCTCCTTGCGCTCGACCTCTATATGACGCGCAAACGGATGCCGCTGCCGGTGCTGCGCTGGGCCGCGCACGGCCTGACCGCCGCCACGGTCGCCTTCAACGCCGCCGCCCCGCCGGGGCCGGTGTCGGCCGACCCGCTCGCGGCGTCCATGCACGGCGTGATTCCGGTGCTGTTCATCATGGCTGTGGAGGCGGCCCGCCACTACATCGGCCGGATGGCCGACCTGCTGGCCGGTGCTACTCCGCTCGGGTCGGTCCCGCTGGCCCGATGGATCCTCGCCCCGCTGTCCACACCCCGCCTGGCCCGCCGGATGCGGCTGTACAACCTCCCCTACAAGGAGGTCGCCGCCCAGCATCAGCAGCTGCGGATCTACCGCGAAGGGCTGCGTCAGAAGTACGAGAGCGCCCCGGAGAGCTGGCGCAAGGCGGCGACGCCGGACGAACTGCTGCCGTTCAAACTCGCCCCGTTCGGCTTCGATGTGGAGAGTGCTCTGGAGGTGCCGCTCCAGGAGGAGACCAAGCTCATCGAGCGGAGGGCGCGGGCGGCTGTTCAGCGGGCCGAGGCCGAGATTCAGCGAGTGAGGACTGATGTTCAACTCGGAGAGGCTCGCATTCAGGCGGAGGTCGACAGGATCCGGGGCGAGGGCCGGTTGAAGATCGCCAAGGCCGAAGCGGAACGCGAGGCTCAGGCGGAGATTCAACAGGCCGAAGCCGATGCTCAACTGCGCGAGGCGAAGCGTCAGCACGCGCTCAAGCTCGCGGAGGACCAGGCCGCGGCCGAAGCGCAGGAGCTCGCCGACGAGACCGAGAAGCGCCGCACCCTCTCCCGCATCGAGCGCGAGAGGGTGCAGGCCAGCTGGGGTCTGGAGCAGCAGCAGATGGCCACGGAGGCGACCGAGCACGAGCGCCGCATCCAGGCCGATGCCGCCGCCCGCGCCCAGCGCGATGAGGCCGCCCGGCAGGCCGGCATCGCGGAGCAGGACCAGCGCCGCGCGCGGGCCCTGGCCGAACAGAAGCGGGCCCTCGAAGTGGCCGCTGAACACGAGCGGAAGGAGGCTGAACACCGCGCCGCGACGGTGAACGCGGCCCGTCAGGAGCAGATCGCCAACGAGGAGATCGCCGCCTCGAAGGCCCGGGAGGAAGCCGCGGTCGAGGAAGCCGCTGAGCACCGGGCGCGTGCCGCTGAACACGAGGCCCGTGCGGTTGAAGCCGCCGCGATGGCCCGCATGTCTCAGGTCGACTGGGACACCCACCGGGTCGCCGCGATGATCCAGGCCCGGGGCGAGAGCGCGGTCACCGTCCGCGTCATCGCCGAGGAACTGGGCATCTCCACCGGCTCCGCGCAGGACCGTAAGACCCGGGCCGTCGCCCTGCTCAATGGCGGCGGCAACGGGGCCCCGGAGCAGGCCGCAGCCTGAAAACGGAATCTGATCTGAGAGCCCTCCTGGCCCCCAGGGTTGCCCCTCGCACCTCCCCTCCGGCGCGCCGCCGGACAGGGCGGCTGCGGGGGTCGGCCGCGGCCGCCAGGCCACTGCGTCACCCGCTCCACCCCGCACCAACCGGCCCTGCCAACGGGCCGGAAAGCACCTTTTGTACCCCCGGCCCTGTCGTTTACGGAAAGTAGCGGCGAGGCGAAGCGAGGCGAGGCGAGGCGAGGGGAAACACCCCTCCCAGCCCCCTGCTGAGCCCTTCAACCGGGGGTGAAGGGGGGCTTCGTGCTCGCGTCGCGCCGCCTCGCCTCGCCTCTCCGCTACACATTGTGAGGAGATTCGTCGTGGCAGACACCGCGACCGCGCCCCCCGACATCACCACAGACAGCACCGGTGGTGAGGGCGCCGATACTGCCGATTACCCCGTCGTCACCGAGCCCTCGAGTGGCGCCGGCCTTGCCCCGGAGCCGAAGAACACCAGCCGCGGACGCCCCCGGGCGCTGCCGCTTCTGATCCACGGTGGCAACACAACCGGAATAGCCGCAGGTGTCGCGTACGGCGCCGCCGGAGTGCCCGGACTCATCGCCGCTGGCGCGGCCGGAGCAGCGGTCGGCGCCGCCGCGCTGGTCGGCCGCAAGAAGCGCTCGAAGGTCTCCAACGTCCGCAAGGTCACCACCGGCAACCGTTCTGGTGGCGGCTTCGGCCGGTCTGGGGGAGGCGTGGGCAAGGGCGGCCTGTTCGGACGCGGCGGTGGTCGCGGCCGGGGCGGCGGTGCTGCCGGTGGCGGCGGCCGGGGCCGGACGAACGGCACCGGCTCCACCGGGACCGGTGCCGGACGCCGACCCGGCGGCGGCCGCCACGCCGCAGGCGGCGGCTCCGGCCGCGGCCCCGGCGGCCGGGGAAGCGGGAACGGGAAGAACGGGCGCGGCCTGGGCGGTCTCCTCGGCGAGGGCGGCCGCCGCAAGAACAAGGGCGGCCTGGGCGGTGCCAACAGCCCCGGCGCCAACATGCCCAAGGGCACCGGCGGCGGCAGGAACAGCCCCGGGAAGGCTGGCGCTCACCAGCAGTCCCGCTCCGGCAAGGCGTGGCAGACCCTCAAGGGCTGGGGCAACAGGATGCGCCGCAAGAACGACGGCGCGGGCGCCGGGGCTTCCGGCTCCGGGAACTCCGGTTCTTCCGGCGGCTCTGGCACCAGCGGCAAGGGCACCGGTACCGGATCGTCCACGCCCGCCACGACCCGCTTCGGACGCGCGCTGCGGAAGATGCGCGGCTGGGCGGGCAAGCTGCGCCGCTCGAAGAAGGGCAAGAACGGAAGTTCCAACGGCTCCGGCAGCAGCGGACCGGCATCGGGCCGCCTCTACCGGCTGCGCCGCGTCGCCGCCCGCAAGCTCGGGCACTGGGCGCGCTGCGCCGGCGCCGGGTTCCTCGCCGGACTCGGAGGGTTGCTCACGCTGCCCCTCGGACTCCTGTGGGGCGCCTGGCGCCTGCTCACCCGGCACCGCGACCCGCTGGGCGGGTTCGCGTTCCCCGTCCGCATCGCCGGACGGATTTGGCGGTTCTTCTTCCGCCGCTCCCAGGCCCGCCACGACAAGGAAGCCCAGGCGGACCAGCTCACCCTCAAGGTCAACAACCCGAGGAAGGACACCGACCCCGTGACCGGACCCTCCCTGACCGCAGGCACCACGGTGCTGGACGGCAACAACAGCAAGTTCGCCATGGCCATGCGCGCCGCGCACTCCGCCTACACCGGCTACAGCCCGCGCAGCATGATGGAGGTCGCCGCCGAGTACGCCGGCCTGCCCAACGGCATCCGCGCCGCGGCGATGGCCGTACACCAGATGGCCGTCAACTCCGACCAGAAATACCCGTGCAGCAAGCGGGCCATCGCCAAGCTGAGCGAGGCGTACCAGCGGCTGATCGCCGCTGCCTCTCGCGCGGACAACATGGTCGCCCTCTTTCGTGGTGCCCACGCGTTCGACATTGAGCGGATCGTCGCCCCGAGGACGAACGAGTGGATGTGGAACGTCACCCCGACCGGGGCCGACGCCCCCGAGGGTGCGATGTTCATGCCGGGCCGGATCGAGTCCGGGTGCGTCCTGATGGCCGTGCTCTACCGCACCTTCGAGCCGGTCCACATGATGCAGGTCGGCAGCGAGTTCCAGGGCACCGCCTACGGGATCACCGCCCTGGCCGACTGCATCCATACCCTGCACCAGCGCACCCGCGACCTGTACCCGGTCGACGACCGCGTCACCGACGAGCTCGGCATGCTCGAGTCGATGATCCGCGCGGCCGGCGACGACGCCGACATGGCCGCGAAGCTGTTCCTCGAGGACCACAGCCGGGAAATCAGCCACAACATCAACCCCCGCAAGGGCCCGGCTGCCGAGTCCATGTGGAACACCCCCCGCTGACCCACACCCCCCAGCACGACCGCACCACCAGGAGCCGGTGGCCGGACCCCGAACCCCGGGTCCGGCCACCGGCTCCCTTGCTGCCTGCCTATCGCCTTGCTGCCCCCGCCCCCGCCTTCCTGACCAGGATGGAGAACTCTTCCCATGCCGATGCGTCACTGGGACTGGTCGCTGCCCAGCGGCCACACCACCTTCCTCGGATACGCCAGCGAGACCGCCGCCTCGATGGTGATGCTCGCCCCGATCACCGGACTGCCCTGGCAGGCCGCCGCCGTCACCCTCACCGGCGCGGCCGCCGCCGGGACGGTCCACGACCTGCGCGAGGGCACCACCGCCGGCACCCTCACCACCCGCGCCCTGTCCTGGCTCACCGCCGCCGGATGGGCGTCCTGGGCGCTGGCGACCGCGCCCCTGACCTCCACCGGCTGGGCAACCGGCCTGGGCCTGGCCGCCGTCGGCCTCGCCGCGAACGCGTCGGCGACCCGTACGGAGTCCACCCGCTCCCAGCGCAAGCGGCTGCTGAAGCTGCGCCGCGAGTCGGTCGGCATCCTGCGCGACTGGGAAGACCGCATGGCGCGCGTCGCCCGGATCGAGAAGTGCCAGGGCAAGGACGTGCAGCACTGGCCCGGGAAGGTCGGCTACACCGTGGAGATGGACCTGCCCGACGGCGGGACCACCATCGACGACCTCAACGGCTACGGCCCGAAGTTCGCCAGCGACCTGCGTCTGGCCGACGGCTGTGGTGTGGAGATCTTCCCCGGCGCCAACCGCGGCACGATCCTGATCGAGGTCACCCTCAAGGACGTCATCAGCGAGGACATCCCCTACCCGGAGGACTACTCCGAGATCAGCCTCACCGAGCGGTTCCCCTTCGGTGTGCACCGCAACGGCGAGCCGGCGCTCGGCAGCCTCTGCAACGACTGCGGGATCCTGATCGGCGAGACGGACGCGGGCAAGACGAACTCGCTGCGCGTGGTCACCGCTCAGCTCGCCCGGATGCCCGACGCGCTGATCTGGGCCATCGACATCACAGGCGGCGGCGTTGCTCTCCCGTGGATCACCCCGTGGGCCACCGAGGGCCTTGCCTCCGCGCCGATTGTCGACTGGATCGCGCATACCGAGGACGAAGCCCGCCTCATGCTCAAGATGGCCGGGGAGATCATTGCTGCCCGCAAGGCCGGCTACCAGCAGCTGATGCGTGAGCAGAAGACCGACAACAAGCTCCCGATCAGCCAGGAGATTCCCGGCATCGTCATCATCTGTGACGAGACCGCCTCCCTGCCCTTCGACATCAAGGAAATGGTCGACAAGGTCGAAGAGGAGGGCCGCGCGATGCGTGTGCGGGCGCTGGTCGCGGCCCTGCGCGCCACGCAGGACGCCATCACCGCGATGATGAAGCTGATGTCGAAGTGGCGTGTCGGCATGACCGTGAGCGACCCGGAGGAGCTGGCTTACCTTTTCCCCGGCTACATCAAGATCGACCCGAAGGACGCGCCCGTCGCGGGTTCCGGCTGGACGATGCACACCCGGCTGGGACCGAAGAAGCCCACCGCGATGAAGGTGTGGCGCCTGGTCGACGAGCTGATGGACAAGATCTGCGCGGCGACCGCCGGGCGGCGGCCCAAGCTCGATGAGCTGTCCGCGTCCGTCGACAGTGGCGCGCACTACCCGCAGCGGTGGGCGCGCACCTTGCCGGACCTCTACAAGGGCCAGAAGCTCACCGAGTCCGCGCAGTACGCCATCGACAACGCCGGGGAGATCATCGACGCCTCCACCCTGCTCGCCGCCGACCCGGCCCCCGCCGCGGCGGCCGGCACCACCGAGGCGGCCCCGGCCGCCTCGGTGCCGCAGGGCTTCGAGGGCTTCGGCGGCGCGGCGGAGCTGTTCGCCGCCGTCACCGCCAGCCTGGACCCGACCGCCGCACCGGTCGCCGTCCCCGCAGGCCCCGCCCCGGCGTCGGCCGCTGCCCCGCAGGCTGCACCGCTCCCCCGCCCCGCCCGCCCGGTCGACCCGCGCGAGAAGGGCTGGGAGCTCCTGGTCGCCGCCGGTGAAGACGGCTACTCGCCCAAGGCGCTGCACGAGATGCTCAAGCAGCTCCTGGGCGAGGACGTCGCACCGGCACAGCGCACGGTCGGCGGCTGGCTGCAGACCTGGGCCAAGGACGGCAAGGCCATCAAGGACGATACGCGGCAGTACACCCGCTACGTCGCCCGCGAGGCCGTCGTCCAGCAGCCCAGCACCGCCCCGGCCACCCCGGCCGGGCCGGAGGCGGCGGCCCTGCCCGAGGGCATCGATGGCGCTCTGGTCCTCCAGGCCGTTGAACTGCTCGTATCCGCCCAGTTCGGGTCGACGTCGATGCTCCAGCGCAAGCTGCGCATCGGCTTCGCCCTCACCGAGAAGCTGATGGACTTCCTCCACCAGCTGGGCATCGTCGGCCCGTCCGACGGCTCCACGGCACGCGAAATCCTGGTCTCGACGCAGGACCTGGAGGCGACCATGATGAGGCTGGCCGACGAACTCGGCTACACCGCCCGCGACTTGGGCGCGATGGGCCTTGCGGCTGCCGCCGCTTCGCACACCAAGGAGTGACCATGTCCTTCGAGACAGCGGATGAGGAGATCGAGCGCCTGGAGGCCGAACGACACTCCTACAGCGAGACGTTCAAGAACACTGCCGAGTCCGACACCGTCACCCGCGCGCACCTCCAGACGGAGATGGACCGGCGCACCGCCCGGATCCAGGAACTCCAGCAGCATCAGCCGCTGGGGTTCTTCGCTCGCTGGGGCCTGCGCGCCGCCTCCCTCGCCCTGCTCTGGGGAGCCTGGGAGGTCGGCCCGTGGTGGGCGAAGCTCGGCTGCGTTCTCCTCGCTGCGTTCCTCGCCTTCTACAGCCTCGGCTGACCCCACCGCCCCGTCTCACGGCCCACCCCGGGCCCCAAGGACCCGCCCAGCCATCCCGGCCGGGCGGGTCCTTCGTGTTCCCCACCACCTTCTCCCCCGCCAAGGAGCACCCGTGGAACCCCGTGACCTCACCCTCACCGAACACCAGCAGACAGCGCCCGCCCCGCAGGCCCCCGGCATACCGACCGTCGGCCTCCCGTACGACGGCCTGGAGGAGATCTGGGCGCTGTTCCCCGAGGCCCGCCCCGGCACGCAGACCACCGGCCTGCCGGTTCCGCCCGCCCCCGCCCCCGCCCACGCTGCCGCCGGCCTCTACACCGACGAGGCGTACATGGCCCGGGTCTACGACCTGGTGCGCAGGGAGGAAGCCCTCAACTACCTCCGCGCGCAGTACCAGCAGGCCGCCCTCGCCCCGGTCCCTGCCTACCCCCAGGCCGTGGCTCCGGCCCCAGCGCCCGCGCTCCCGCCCGCCGCCCCGGCCGCGCCGCAGCGAGCAGTGCCGGCCTTCGTGTGGAAGTACAGCGCCATCGCCCTGTCCACCGGAGGCGGCATCGCGCTCGCCGGAGTCGGCGTCGGAGCCGCGGCCCCCACCCTCGCCCTGCTCCCCGCCATCCTCACCGCGACCGGCCAGGCCGTGATGAGCATGGCGGGCCTGTTCGTACTGGTCTTCCTCGCACTCGCCGTACGCGGAGCCTCACGCGGCAGCGGCGGGGGCGGCACCACGGTCAACATCCGCAAGGCGGTCTTCCGGCGCAACAAGTTCCACGGATGAGCCGGGCTGCCTGCCTCGCCCCCGCCCCGCCCACCCGGGCGACGGGGACGGGACAGGCCGCCCGGCCCGCCCCACCCACCCCGCCTCGACAAGGAGCAGCATCACCTTGGCACCCAACAACCCCACCCCGGCCGCCGAAAACGATCGCCCGACGACGCAGACGAAGAAGAAGCCCCGGCTCGCCGAAGCCCGCGCCTGGTGGAACGAGGCGTGGGACGAGAGCGGCGTCTTCCACGAGATGTGGGAGGACGTGCGGCGCGCACCCGACGCCGGATGGCACGGCATGGCCAACTGGATCAAGGCCGTCGCCTCCATCGCCGTCTTCTCGTTCGTCGTCCTGCTCTTCGACGGTGCCGTCGACGTCCTGCTGGACGCCGCGCACCGCATCCTCACCGCCGTGCCGAACGTCCAGGTCGGCGACAACACCTCCACCGGCGTGTGGGCCACGATCGACAACCCGGTCCGCTCCTACATCGCCGCCCACTCAGCCGGCCTGCCGATCAGCGCATCCACCGTCTACACCCTGTGGCAGGTGGTCGGTCTCTTCTCCCTGATCGCCGGGTTCATCACCCGCAGCAACGGCGTGCGGCTGACGTGGGCGGCATGGGGGTGTGCGGGTATTGCGATGGTCTGGACGACCACCCCGGACACCTCGCGCACTGTCGCCACCGCCATCGCCGTCCTCGGCTGGACGATCGCCTCGGCCTTCGCCCTGCGCGGGCTGAACCTGCGCCCGCGGGTCTTCTCCTCCGTGCATACCGGCGCCCCGCAGATCACGGTCCAGCCGCAGATCCACATCCCGGCTCAGCCCGACGGCGGCACCCCGGACAACGTCCGCCAGTTCAACCGCTGATCCGGTCGCTCCGCCTGGTCACCGGCACCGCCGCCCCGCACCCCGGGCGGCCGGTCCCGGTGACCCGGGCGGCCCCCGCCCACCCCGTGCTTCCCGGGGCCGGCGAGGGCTGGACAGGCCGACCGGCCACCACGCACCACCCCGCCCCGCCGGTCGACGCCGGTGGGGCGCGCCGCTTACTGCCCACCTCTTCCCGTCAGCGACAAGGAGTAGCCCCGCGTGACCACCACCACCGACCTCGACACCCTGTTCACCGGCCGACGCGTCGGCCGGCTCGGCACCCTGGACCGCGACGACGCCTACAGCGCGCTGCTGGAACTCCTGGACCACATCCGCGGCCTCGGACAAGACCTGATCTCCGAGCCCGAACTGTGGGCCACCCTGAACTGCTTGCCCGAGGCAGAGAAGTTCGGTTCCCGCGCCCGGCTCCTCACCCTGCTGGGCACCGCCCAGAGCGACCACGCGATTCGCCGCGCCTCCACCGGTCAGATCCTGCTGCGCCTGGACGCTCCCTCCTGCGGCGGGCCGGAGCACGTGTGGATCCGCCTCGAATGCTCCCGCAGGGCCGAAGTCGAGATCACTGGCGCAGACCCGTGGCCGGAGCCTCAACTCCACGCCCCGGGCCCCGCCTGGTGGCGCTGCACCGGATGCCGCGCCACCAGCGGCATCCGCGCCCAGGACTTCGATCTGATCCGCGATGACGCCACCGAGCACGCCCGCACCTGCCACGCACTGCCCATGCCGCTGCCGTTCCAGCAGCGCTGATGCTCCGATCGCTCCGCCTGGTCTTCGCCGCCCGGCATCTACGGGTGTGCGAGGGCCGGACAGGCCGATTGGCCGCCATGCACCACCGTGCCCTGCCGATGTCTGGAGGAACAGCCCGTGCTCATCCCCCGACCGCGCCGCCGGATCGGCCAACCCCGCCCTCTCCGCCCCGGCCCCCGCTACCTGCACCGTCCCGCCCAGCTGCCCGGCGCCTGGAGGCAGTGATGTCCCGCCCCCGGAAGAAGCGCCGCCGCGAGGTCACAAAGGTGCCGCGCAGCGAGGCGAGGCTGCCGGAGTTCGACCGGCGCGCTTGTCCCGAAGGCATGGTCACCCGGCGGCAGTTACGGGAGAAGGGGCTGAGCCCGGGCGGGCACGGTCCGGTGGCGGTGTTGCGCTGCAAGGCGTGCTCCTACCGGCCCGACCAGGCGTGCATCCATCCCACTCGGGCCTGGCTCTACAGCGTGGAGCTTGCCCGGCCCAAACGGGTGCCGACGCTCGCGCAGGAATGGGCGCTGGACCGGGCGATGGCCGCGAGGTCCACCTGTCCCCGGTGCAAGCGCCGGTACTACTTCTGCCTCCCGCTGCGCACCCAGGGCTGTTGCGACCCCTGCGACAAGGGCTACGAGCCCAGCCTCGACACCTACATGACCTCCCCGGCCACGCACCGTCTGGCCGCCTGATCCGAGAGGACGACCACCCATGAGCACCGCCACCCTCGCCGCCTTCACCGAGCCGGACCGCCCCAAGGATCTGCTGATCCGGTTCATCACGATCGGTGGCTCGTACGTGGACGTCACCGGCCCCGGTCAGCACTCCGACAAGAACCGCTGGAACTGCCACGGCTGCGGCGACTCCTCCGGCCGGCCGGAGCAGGACTACCTGTTCCGCATCCGGCCGGACGCCAACAGCCACGCCGCCGCCTGCCGCGCCATCCCGCTGACGTGACCGCCCGCCGCGTTGCTCTGCTGCTCGCCGTCGTCCCGGCCGCCGCGGTGACCGCCGCACTCAAGCCCAGCCACCTCAAGCTCTACGCCGACCGGCACCGCATCGAGATCACCGCTCGGCCCCGGCCCAACTGCCCGCACTGCCGCGGCGAGGGCGGCTGGTGGACCGGCGGCGCCTTCCCGGAGATGGAGGCGCGCGGGTGCTGGGCCGACCGGCGCGAGTTGCGCGTCCGGCTCCTGCCCGTCCCGGCCTGGGACGAGCCGCTGTTCTGAACACCACCGTCCCCGGCCGGACTCCGGCCGGGGACGGTGTCATCACGGGGCGCCCGCAGCATCGGCAAGAGGCCGGTCGCCCCGAACACCCTGCACCCCGAATCCGAGATGAGGAGTACCTCCAGCATGACCGATCGCATCCGCGCCATCGAGGGCCTCGCCCTGGTCGCTGCCCTGACCGCCGTCTTCGACGGGGTCCATCCCCTGGGTGACCAGTTCGTACAGCGGGCGCACGACGCGTCGACCAAGGCGATGCACGGCTCCCACCTTGTCTACAAGAACGACGGCTCCCCGGTGAAGGAGAACCCGTGGCGGCACGGCAAGGAGGGCCGCACCTGCACCGCCAGCGCCTACGGCCGCCGCTCGGTGAGCCGACACGTCGCCAGCTACAGCGCCGTACAGCTCGCTTCCACCCTCGCCGTCACCCGCACCCTGGGCTACCGCGTCCCCGCGGCCGCACTCCTCACCGGCGCCGCGATCAACGCGATCACCCACGGCATCATCGACCGCCGCGACCCGCTGCTCTGGCTCGCGGAGAAAACGGGCAAGACCGGCTACATCAAGCACGCCACCGTCGTCCGCAAGGCCGGAGGCGAGGGCACCGCGTACCCCGAGCCCGTCCAGGACGTCTCCGGGCCCGGCACGGCGCTCATGGAGCTGGACCAGGCAGCCCACCGCGCGATCGGCGTCGCCGCCGCCCTGGTCACCACCTGGATCACCCTGCGCAAGGGCAGCCGCCGGTGACCCCCGCCGCCCGCACCCGGTTGAATCGCGTCCGAGCTTCGGCCGGGATCGTGAAGCTCGCCCTCCAGCAGATCGAGGACGAACTCGCCGGCGACATCGACGCCCAGGAGCTCGCGGAGATTCTGCGTGAGCTCCACCGCGAAGCTGACCCGCAGGACTGCCTCTTCGGCACCCTTGCGCAGCTGCTCACCGCCGCAGCCCGGACCGCGGAACGGATCGAGCCCGACCGCGACGGTGATGCGTCGTGTCCGCTGCATGAAGTGGCCGCGCTCATCACCGACAACGCTGGGCTCCGGGCCTACTACGCCACCCGTGCTCTCGACCCGCAGGGAGAACGCGCCCCGTAGTCCGGTCGGTCTCTGTCGGCCCCGCACTCTTTCGCCCTTGGCGGGAGGTGTGCGGGGCCGGCGCTTTCCGCCCGGCCGCCCGGCCCGGCGCCCCTCCGAAGGAGATGCACGAGCATGACCACCATCACCCGGCGCGGCCTGTACGAGCGTGTCGTGAGCCTGTTCGGCCGCCGTATCGCCTACGGCAGCACCACCGCGGTCGACGAGCGCCTCGGACAGCAGACCGCTGCCGCATACAGCCCGCAGGCGTGGCACGCGCAGCAGGCCACCGTCCGCAACACCAGCGCACTGGCTGTCCAGCCCGTCCTGCTCGATGCCCGCGGCCGCATCTTCGCCGAGGCCCTGTTCCTCGAGGGACACCTCGCCGGGGCCCGCGCGAACGGCCTCAGCCCCGAGCTGATCGAGGCCCTGGAGCGGACCGTCGACCACAGCCACGAGCTGGCCGTGCTCCTGGCCACCGCCGCCCGCACCACCACCGCCGAGCCGGAGATCACCGGCCGTTGACCCCGTCCCGGGGGCGGCCACCTGGTCGCCAAACCTGGCCGCCCCGGGACGGTCCACCCCTTCCCCGATCACCTCGGAACCCGATCACCTCGGAAAAGGAGCATTCATGGCCAAGACCGTACGGCAGATCGCCCGCGAGCTGGGCAGTGCCGCTGTCGAGAGCATCAGCACGGTCACGACGCTCGCCGCCGCGGGCATCGGCGGCTGGATCGGATACGACGCCGCACCCGACACCTGGGACGGATGGCAGGCCGTCGTCGCCGGAATCGGCGGCATCGCCATGGCGCTCGCCGCCGACGAGCTGGTCGAGCCCGTCATGCGGCCGCTGCGGCGACTGACGAACCCCCACAGCACCAACCTCACCACCTCGCATACCAGCAGCGGCGCCACCCCCGACGCCGGTGACAGGACCCCGCCGATGTCGGTACGGGACGGCATCGACCGGGTCGCGGAGGCCGCGTGCGCGGACGCCGCGAGCCAAGCGGCCATCGACGCCTGCCTGATCGACCGCGGCGGCGTCCTGCTCACCGAACGCGACCGGTGGCAGGGCTACCCCGACGGCACCGCCAGCTTCTACCTCGCCCCCGGGGCGCATCTGCACTACTGGCGCGACACCAAGGACAGCGGCCACTACCCCCGCGCCGAGTACACCTTCGTGAACTCGGCGGATGACACCCCGGTCGAAGTGACCGCGATGCGGCAGCTGCGCGAGCTTCTGGAAACCCAGGCCAGCCACGAGAACGCCGACACCTGCGATGGCGCGCTCCAGACGGTCTGACAGCCTTCCGCGCCGTCCCGTCCCTGCGCATGGGCCGGGGCGGCGCGGCGGACCGGGCCAACCCGGCCGGATCCCCGGCGCCCCGGGGGACCGCGACGGCGACGCCTCGTGCCCGCTGCACGAGGCTGCCGCACTGATCACCGACAACATTCGCATGGACCCTGGCCAGCGCAAGCGCCTCATCGAGATCATCCACAGCCTCACCGACCGCATCAAAGAGGCCAAGCTCAATGGCTGGCTCGGTGAAGCAGAAGGGCTCCAGGTCAGTCTCCAAGCCGCCAGCAAGAAGCTGACCGCAATGGATCAAACCCAGACCCGGAGCAAGACCCACATCACAGACCTGGGGATTCCCCAGATCAGACAACCCTGAGAACGCGCGAGGTGCGGCCCACCTACCAAGCATGCCGCACCTCGCCTCCACCTTCATGGAGGGCTCCAGCATGGCACGTCGAATACGCGAACTCTTAGCCCGGAGCAGGGCTACCAGCCTCACCAACGGGCTCGACCGATCAGGCTCGGGGCTCGCTGGTGCCAGCGTCTCCGGGCGGACCAATCCGTTCTGTTGCCCCGCCGAAGGGCAGAATCAGACTCCTCTTGGCCAGCAGCCAGATTCCGTCCACCTTGCGGAACGTGTCCTCGTAGTGCCCCACATTCGCCGGCAGCCGAGGTGGGATGAGCGTGCCCTCGGTATAACCGTCGACCCGATAGGTTGCGAAGTACGTGGTGGCAGTGGCGGAGAAGGCCGAATCCACCGTCACAAGGATGTTGGTGCACATACGGCGCGACAGACGGTCCGCGGGCCGGGACCCGAAGTAGTCGCGCAGAGCATCACGACCTTCCACACGACGGCCGTCATAGGACCACTCCCAGACTCCATCAGGGATGAAGAGCTCCGCGACCGAGCTCGGTTGCCCCAGGTCGAGTCTGTGGATGAACTCGAGGATCAGGCGTTCAATCGCTCGCTCTGCCAGCAAGCGGTCTATCGGTGTCAGCGCTTCAGCATCCATGGCCGTGTCCTACCAGGATCACGCCCACTCCAACGACCGGTTATTACGGGGCGAACGTCTCAACTGCACGTCGCCGTAGTCCAGGAAAACCACTTCAAGGACGTCAACGACTCGCTTGGCCACCCGGCCGGGGACGCGGTGCTGAGTGCGACCGCCGACCGGCTCACGGCCTGGGCCGGACGCGGCGCGTCTGTCGGCAGGCTGGGCGGTGACGAGTTCGCCGTCGTGCTGCCCCTCCCCCGCGGCCGCCGCGATGCACGCCTCGCGCAGCTGGTGCGGATGCTGCACACCCCGGTCACCCTCGAGGACGGTCAGGTCATCGACGTCGCCGCCTCGGTCGGCGTCGCGGCTCCGGACGCGATCGGCACCCGCGACCTGTCCCTGTTGCAGCGGGCCGCCGACGCGGCCCTCTACGAGGGCAAGCACTCCGGCCGTGCGCACTTCGCCACCAAGAAGCACGCGACGGTGCCGTCCGTCAACGGCCGGTGCGCGGGCCGCCCGGGCACGCACCTGTGGGGGCGTGCCGCATGAGCGCCGCCAAGCCCGTGCTGCCTGAGGGCGACTGGATCCGCGGCATCAGCATCAAGCAGCCGTGGGCCACCTGCATCCTCACCGGCGCCAAGACGATCGAGAACCGCTCCGGGAAGCGAAGGCCGGGCTGGAGTCCGGGCTGGGTGCTGCTGCACGCAGGCCAGCGGATCGACCGGCCCGCGCTGCGCATCCCGCTGGTCGCCCGCACGATCCACGGCCGCGAGCTCCCGACCGGCGCCGTGATCGGGATCGCCCGCACCACCGACTGCCACCAGGACCCCGCCGGGGAAGAGCCCTGCACCGAGTGGGCGGAGCCCGGTGTGTGGCACCTGGAGCTCGCCGACATCCAGGAGCTCGCCCTGCCCGTCCCCGCCGGCGGACAGCTCGGTCCCTGGAAGCCGTCGCCGGACCTGCTGGCTCAGGTGTTCCAGCAGCTGCCCGCCTTCCGGCCGTGAGCACGCGACGCAAGAACAAGAAGCCGCTGTTCGAGCCGGGCCTGATCCCGGCTCCCGGCGGCCTCCTCGAGTGGCGCGACAGCCAGCACTTCGACCGCTGGCAGGACCGCCCCTGCGCGCTGTGCGACAAGCCCACGCCCATGCGCTCCCACTACGGCGAACCCGCGCACAAGGCGTGCGCTGAGGCATGGATCGCCGCGAACCCCACCGACGCCCGACGCCAGGGGCGGTTCGCCTCGGACATCCAGCCCAAACGCCAGCGCGCCGACGACCACGTCTGAACCCTCCAACTGGAGGCCCCTCATGAGCAGGACCCCGCAGCACGACCCCGACCACGCCCTCGCCTACCCCGAACCCCCTGCCCACCCGAACTGGCGCCGCCGCGGAACGGCCAAACCCCAGCCCCTCACCCCCGACCAGCAAAAGCGCAACCGCGAGCTCCTGGCCCTCGCCCAGCGCAACCCTGCACCAGCGCCGCACAGGGGGAGCCGGCCATGTTCACCGATATGAAAGAGGCCCTCGAAGCCGAGGCCCTCCAACTCACCCCCAACAGCACCGGCCAGGCCGCCGCCGCTTCCGCGGCGATCGCCCGCCGCGCCCGCGACAAGGACGACCTCGCCGAGCTGCTGGGCGCACTCGGACTGCCCCACGGCGAGGACGACCTCGTGCGCCTGCTGCCCCACCTCCCCGCCACCGACACCCCGACGACCGGAGACCCCATGCCCGACAAGGCATTCACCGCCGTAGCCGCCTCCATGCTGAACAACGGCGACACCGCCGAGCACGTCCGCAGCACGCTCGGACTGTCGGAGAGCGAACTCGCCGAAGCCGTGCAGCACACCGGCCTGCCCGCTACCCCGGACACGAGCGACGGTTGCACCACGCCGGAGGAAGCTGTCCCGGCGCCCAACGACACGGTGGTCACCGACGGCATCGAGGCTCTGCTCACCTGGGCGGAGAACCACACGGCCGCCAGCATCCGCAACCGCGCCGCCCGCGTCCGCAGCGACCTCACCGAGCTGACCGAGCGCCACGCCACTGACGCCGCACAGCGGGACGCGGAAGAACGGGTCGCCAAGGCCAAGGCCGAACTGGAAGCCGCACAGGCGAAGCTGCGCGAGGTGAAGACCAGCGGCCGCGCCACCACACCTCTGTCCCCCACCCCCGCCTCGGCCTCGGGCCCTACCGGCAGGCGCAGCAAGGAGGAGCTGGCCGCGATCCGGACGTGGGCGCGGGTCAACGGCTACCAGGTCGCCGACCGGGGCACCCCGGCCAAGACGGTCCTGGACGCCTACGACGCCGCCCGCTCTGCCGCCAACCTGGCCGAGGCGAGCTGATGGACGCCACGCACCTTGCTGTCGACGGCTACCTCGACACCGTCCCCACGCCTGGCGACAGCCCGGGCACCGCCCGGTTTCAGCTGATCGTCTCCCCCACCGACACTGCCGTGGACGACGTCGTCTGGGCCTGCGCCACCGGTGAGCCCCGCATCGCGCAGGTACTGCTCACCGAGGTCCAGCCCGGCGACCTGCTGCGCGTCACGGGATTCCTCACCCAGCCCGACGACGCCGCCGCACCCGTCCATCTCAGCGTCGATGCCCTGGAGGTTCTGGCCGCCGCGCCGATGGGGGTGCTGCACGGCATGGTCCTCGACCGGTACGGCCCCTATCGGTGCGTGTTCGACGCCGACACCGCGACCGTGCCCGTCTTCACCGAACACGGCGCCTGGGTCGGCGAGGCACCGAACCCGGACGCCATCGGCGACCTGATCGACGCCTACGAAAACGGCGGTCCCCACTGACGGCCGCCAGCCGCAGCGCAGCTTCCTCAGAGCAGGACACGCGCGTCGTCATGGACGTGCGCACTGGCCTCTGGTCGGTTGCCGAGCATCGGCACACCCTGAGCGCCGTGCCCGCCTCCTGCGCGGACACGGCGCTCCGTCGTCACATCCCCCGCAGACACAGGAGCCCTCGATGGCCCGCATCACCGTCACCGTCGAACCACGCCACGCCAACAACAGTCCCTGCGAGCACGCGGTGAAGCCGTCCGGGAAGCCCCGCGATCCGGCGTCCGGCTGCCCGGGCCGGACCGCATTCGCCGTCGTGTGCAGTGAGCACGGCGACGTCGGCGGCCTCCACCACCTGAAGGTCCTCGCCGAGCCCGCGGCCGTCGCGCACCGCCAGGAGCACCGCGCCGCCCTCGCCACGCGCTGACCCCGTGCCCGGCCCCGGCCGGGATGCCCTCATGCCTGCGGGACGACCGTCGACACCGACTCCGGCCGCCCCACCGACACCAACCGCACGAAGGAGCACTCCTACTCATGACCGGCACCACTCACCTCACCCGCCTGCGCACCCGGATGCTCGCCACCGCGTACACCAACGCGGACTTCTGGGCTCGCCGCTGGGCCTTCCTCACCGACCAGGCCGTGGGCGCGCTCGCCCGCCGCGACCCCGCCGCAGCCGAAACCCTCGCCGCGTCGCTCTTAGCGCCGGAGTTCGTCCACGACACCCAGATCCTGGGCGCGGCCGTGGAGGCCGGCATCGACACCAGCCACTGGGAAGAGCGCCGCCAGAAGGCACGCGCCTACGCCCGTGAGGCCCATGAACTGCCCCCGCGGTTCGACCCGGACGCCGAGGCCCGCAGGCTCTGGGCATCGCTGTTCGAGCACTACCAGCCGATCGCGGCCGCCCTGACCAGCTACCTCCGTGAACTGCCGCCCACCTGGCAGGAGGACCTGTTCACCCCCAGCCCCGACTCCCCCGCCACTCACCAGCCGGACCTGGAGCGGCCGGGGCCGGAGACCGCGCCGTACGACGTGTCCTGGGAGGACTGCCCGGCCTGCACCGAAGCCCAGGACCAGTGCCGCTACCACGCAGGCGTCTTCGCTGGCATGGAGTACCAGCGCGGCCTGATCACCACGGCCCTGACCGACCACACCGCCATCGACCAGCTCCAGCAGCGCCACGACGAACTCCAAGCGAAGACCGCCCAGCCCATGGCCGCTGACGCGAGCACCTCCGCCACCCCCTGACTCCCAGGTAACCGTCGACTCTCGAGCCCGGCTGCTTCGCCCCACCACCGACACACACGCGTGGGGCGCGCCCCACGCCTGGACAGCAACGGCGCGCCCCACCACCTCACAAGGAGGCACGACCAGATGACCACACCCACCACCGCAGCGGAACCCGACCCCATGCGCCGACCGGACGTCTTACGCCTGGCTACCGACCTCCGCAGCGCGGAGGACGAGCTGGGGACGCTGCGCGGGCAACTCCGCGAAGCCGTCACCTTCGTCCACGACCCCGCATACGACATCGAATCCCGCCGTGCGCTGGCCCGGTGCCTCGGGGTCCACGAGCCGAGCGACATCCCCACGGTGCCCCCAGCCGCCGCCCCACACCAGGGGCCCAGGGCTGTGTCTGCCGCCCGCTGACGCTCACTGATCTACCAACGCGGCGCCGGGGGCGGCGCCGCGTTCGTCTTTTCCTCGTACGAGCCTGGAGGCTCCTGTGGTTGACGTGTTCATCGACTCCTTCGGCGCCCGCTGGCAAGACCCGCCACCCCCGCGCTACCGTGCCGCCGTCCTCAGCATCAACCTGACGAACCAGTTACTGAACCCGCCCGACGACCCGGCCCTGGCCGACGTCGTCGCCAAGCAGACTGGACAGGACGCGGGCGTACGCGACTACGTGCTCAACACCCCAGGCGCGGCCCACATCATCGCCGACGCCGTGCATGAACTCACCGCGCTGCTCGCCACCGCCAACGGCCGTCCGGTCCAGCTCCTGGTGAACTGCTGGTACGGCAGGCACCGCGCACCCGCCATCGCCGACGCCATCGCCCACCGGATGCGAGAGGCCGGAGTCCGCGTCCACGTCACCCACCATCACATCAGCCGACCGCCGGTCCCTCGCAAATACCCGCGGCCCGACTGCCCTTTCTGCCGGATCATCCACGACGGAGCTCCCGCGACGATCGTCCACGAGTGGGACGACGCCCTCGCGATCGTGCCCCGCAGCGGCGGCTGCACCGACGGCCACCTCCTGGTTCTGCCCCGCGGCCACGTCCAGGACTTCACCACCGACCCCGTCGTGGCCGCCACCGTGCAGCTGCGCGCCGCCGAACTCGCCCAGCAGATGGGCGGCCAGTGGAACTATCTCACCTCCTGCGGCGAAGCCGCCACCCAGACCGTGCTTCACCTGCACGGCCACCTCGTCCCCCGCGCCGCTGGCGACGGCCTCGCTCTCCCTTGGGCCCACCCCGCCTGAGGGCAAGAGCCTGCCCGATGAAGCCCTGCCCCGGTCTCTGCCGGGGCAGGGCTTTTTGCGTTTTCAGGCTCATTTCCGAGGGTGAGTGCTACTCCTCTTCCAGGTCTTTCCTGCGGCGGTATTCCTCGATCCGGCGGCGCACCTCGTGCGCATGCACGATGGCTTGCCGGTGCTCGTGCGCGCTTGCATGGCCTTGCCCCACCCGACGCGTCAGGTCGGCAACGACTGGGGCCACGAAGTCGTCCGGGCCCCTCGCTGTGGAGTCGGCTGCTTCGGCGTATTCGAGTAAGTGGAGCACGGCTTGCAACTCGTTGCGCCGGATCGGCAGGTCCACGATCGTGTCGTCCCCGGATACCAGGGCCCTGATCACACGCTGTCGGTATGCCTGGCCCTGCAGTGCCTGGAAGCGGTACTCGTACCCATGCCCGCCAAACTCGCCTTCGGGTGCGACTGACTCCAGTCGCTTCAGCAGCTCGGAGAGGTCCTCCCGGGGGGTGCGGTAGAAGGGCCGCTCTGCGCTGCCGGCACTTCGGGCGTCCAGCTGAGCGGACGAAACGAATGCAGCCACTCTCTCAGGAGAGGGCAGCAGGCCCGCGCCAAGCCAGCGCGCTCCGTCGTATAGCCCACCCCCACTGTTCGGGACGAGGAACAGACACCAGCCGGACGTGGCTGCCCAGTGGAGCCCTGCTTCGCCGTCCGGGAAGATGCTTCGCTGGAAGGCGGAGCCGAAGTCGATCCCGCCCTCGACGTCATCGGTGTCCGGTTGGGTCATGTCGTCGTGGTGGCCGTACGCATGGACGGACTTCACTGGAAGCCCGTCGGCTAAGAGCTTCTCGGCAACGGCTGTGACGTAGTGGCCGATGGCGGACTCAAGGTCGTCCTTGAGATTCGAGTCGGGTGTCATCCGATCCCCTCTGCTGGGACACTGCCGTGATCACACTGTGCCGCCATCACTCCCCGCAAACAGGTGAATGGGCGGACTTTCTATCGGCCGTTCCAGGGAGATTGGGACCTACTCCCGGATATCGCGAGCCTAGGAGCCCGTCAACGAGGGACGCCACCGAACCCACCTCGCCGCGCGCCAACTATCACGGCGTGATAGTTGGCAGGTGCCCGTGCCCAGCCCCTCGCGCGGTAGGCATGATTATCACGGCGTGATACCTGACGCCGCATAGGGAGCTAGGTAACGTGTCCATGCTTGAATCGATCACCATCGTTAGTAAGGTGTCAGGCATGGCTTCCCCCGCTTCCGCTGGCGACCGCGAGAAGGTCGTTTCCAAACTCCCCGGGTGGCTCCGCCAGGACCTCAAAGTCCGTGCAGCCCAACTGGGTACCGAGATCCAGACCGCAGTGACGCAAGGCATCACCTACTGGTGCGACCTCGCGTCGACCCCGCCCACCGTCGACACCTCAGGCGCCGACTCTTTCTCCACCTGGCTCCCCCCAGGCCAGTGGGAAACCTTCAAGGACTCGGCATCCGATCGCAAGGTCTCGATCACCCAGGCCCTCGCCCAAGCCGTACAGCTCTGGCTGCAGAAACACCCCGCACCCACCGTGCAGAGACCAGACATCCCCCGCCGCATCATCACCTGCAACCAGAAAGGCGGCGTAGGGAAAACCGCTGTCGCCGCAGGCACCGGCGAGGCCATGGCGGAAGACTCGAACGCTCTCTACCCGGTGCGCATCTCCAAGCACTTCGCTGCAGCGCTACTCAAGGAGAGTCCGGGCGAAACCAGCGACAGGTACTCCGACCCGCTGGCCATAGAGGACCGGCCCGGCCTCGGCCTGCGCGTCCTGCTCGTGGACTTCGACCCCCAGTGCCACCTCACCCAGCAACTCGGGCACACTCCACTGCCCATGGACGGTGACAGCCTCACCAAGCACATGGCGGGCGAACCCGCCGGCAAGCTCCGCGACCTGATCGTCCCCATCGAAGACGACCAGTTCGGCGACCGCCTGCACCTCCTGCCCAGCTGCAACGACGCCTTCCTCCTCGACGTCAAACTCGCTGGCGTGCGCGCACGTGAAGCCGCCCTCGAACGAGCCCTCGCACCGATCGAAGCCGACTTCGACGTCATCATCGTCGACTGCCCGCCCAGCCTGGGCCTGAGCATGGATGCCGCCGTCTACTACGGCCGCCGCCGCGAGAACGAACCTCCCGGCTCCTCCGGCGCCCTCGTCGTCGTCCAGGCAGAAGACAGCTCAGCCGACGCCTACACCCTCCTGACCACCCAGATCGAAGACCTCGGAACCGACCTCGGCCTGGACATCGACTACCTCGGCATCGTCGTTAACCACTACGACGCCCGCCGCGGCTACATCGCCACCTCCTCCCTCGAAGCCTGGATGGACATAAGGGACCCCCGAGTCGTCGGCGTCATCGGTGACCTAAAGGAGCAGAAAGAAGCAGTCCGCGTGAAACGCCCTCTCCTCGCCTACTCCCCCAAATGCGACCAAGCAGTCGGCATGCGCGCCCTGGCACGGGAGATCTCATGAGCAGCAAAGCCTCGAAACTCGGAGCGAGCGCCTCATTCGGCCAGGCCCGACCCGTCAGCGCCCGCCGCGCCGCGATCAGCGCAGCCACCGGAGCACGCACCGAAGGCGTACCCGACCCCACAGAGCTGCCCGTCGGCCAGATCAGCCAGAATCCCGACAACCCCCGCGACCACCTCCGCGACCTTGAGGACATCACGCAGAGCATCAAGGAACTCGGCGTCATCAACGCGATCACCGTCGCCAGCATCGACGCCTACCTACAGGAACGCCCCGAACGCGCCGACGACCTGGACGAAGGCACCAAGTACGTTGTCGTGGACGGCCACCGGCGTCTCGAAGGTTCCCGCCGCGCAGGCAAGGACACCATCAAGGTGCTGGTCGACGACGCCCGCGTGGCAACCGATGAGGCTCTCCTCGAGGCCGCGTTCGTCGCCAACTTTCATCGCGACGACATGACCGACCTCGAGCAAGCCCACGTCCTGGAATCGCTGGTCAAGTTCTACGGCAGCCAGACCAAAGCCTCACAACGGCTCGGCCTCCCCCAGGCGACAATCTCCTCCAAACTGTCACTGCTCAAGCTCTCCCCCGACCTCCAGGCCGAACTGGCCAGCGGCCAGCGGCAAGTCGAACACGTCCGGAACCTTGGCAAGCTCAGCCCCGAAGGACAACGGGCTGCGGCGGACACCCGAGCCGCAGAAGCCAAGCGGCGCGCAGAACAGAAGCGAAACAACCAGAAGGCGGCAACACCAGCCGCAACCCCCGGCTCTGCCCCAAAGCAGAAGACTGACGACTATCACGCCGTGATAAGTCAGAACGCAGGCCAGACAACCACAGAGCCATCAGCAGAGGGAGCGACCACCCAGGCCCCGGCCAAGAGGGCGACTGGTACAACGTCCGCCCCCGTGCCGGCGCAGCCCGGCGATCGGGGAAGGGACTCCACGGAGCGGAGCGAGGGGCAAGACACTGTCCAAACGCTGCCATGGCGTGATGTACCTGCGGTCGCCAAGCTCATCCGCGCCCGCATGACGGACGACGAACGTCGGGAGTTGGTCGCCCTGCTCCAAGCCTGAACCAACCGCCCAGCAAGGAAGACGTGACCGGGGTGGCGTCCTTCCTAGGTCGGCGCGACTTCTACTGCGGTCGCGACGGAGTGAGCAAGCCTCCGCGTCCTCGAGGACACCGATACTGCGCTGGTGACCGTCTGCCGCCCCGGCGCCGAAGCACGCTGGCCCACTATTCCGCCGTGCTCCCGGCGCGCGGGATCTCAACCGGGTTGTCGAGATAGAGGCGGGCGGCTTGGAGGAAGACTTCGCGGTCCTGCCGCAAGAACCGCAGAATGTCTCCCGCTTCGCTGGCCAGTTCATGCCGACCGTCATGACTCGCGTCCCGGAGGAGCAGCTGAACCTGGCTGGTCGGGATGGCACATTCGGCGAGCGCAGCGACGACTGCGGAGTGAGCAGCCTCAAGCTCCCGGTACGCCATGTGGAGAGTGCCGTCATCCGTAGATCCGGCCAGGAGTAGAGGTTCCCCCGAGGCGGACCGGACACGATTCGCCAGAAGCGTCAGGCGCTCCAGCGCGGACCAGGCCCTCTGCGCACGACCCGCGACACCATCCGCGGATCGGGCACGTTCCCCTTCGACGGCCGCCGACAGCTCTTGCCACGCGCGTGCCGCGGGACGGTCCTCCTCGCAGAGTTCGCAGAGGTCATTGCATCGCTGCACGAGCCGTTCAGCTGCTGCCACAATCGGAGTTGGCCCTTCAAGCTCAAGGACGACGAACGCCGTCTGCACACTCCGGAGGCCGGGGTCGAGGTCAACGTCGGACCCGCTGAAGACGGCCTCAGACGACTTCACGACGTCCTCAACGGAGAGCAGGAAGGCCGACCAGGCATCGCGCCGGATACCGCGGCGCCATTGGTCGTAGGCGGCGCTGTTCTGCGCGGCGGCCTGGTCGAGCGCGGCTCTGTATGTTGCCTCGGCCTGCGCGAGTCCCGCCTGACTGGCGGCCTCCGCACCCCGTAAAGCCGCACGAAGCTGCCACTTCCCCACCAGGACAGCGGCCGGTATACCGAGTGCCGCGACCGCAGCAGCCGCCAGGGCGCCGATTCCTTGAAGGTCCATAGCTGGCGATCGTGTCGCAGACGAACGTCAACACGGAAGCAATCACGCCGGGCCTGCGCAGTCCGGCAACAACCTGGGGAAGGACACGCCACGCCCGCGATCGGGCCCGCCGTCCCTCCTTCCCGGGCCCGGTCAGGCCGTGGCGAGGATGGCGTGGGTGCCGATCCGGCGCCAGACGATGTGCGGGATCCCGGGGACTATCTCCGGGCCGTACTGCCAGGTGGCCCGCCCGTTCCCCGCCCAGGTCAACTCGTAGACGCCACACGGAGCGGAGCGGACGCGCTTGATGCGTAACGCGGCTCGGAAGCCGGCGCCGGAGCGGAGGTCGGGAATGAAGGCCCGGGCGAGGACCTGGTGGAAGCGGTGGTGTTGTTCGGGTGTGAGGTGGTGAAGGTCGGTGGTGAAGCGGGGCAGGGCCTCGTAGGTCGGCACGCGGTCCTCCAGGAAGCACGAAGCCCCCGGCGAGTGCCGGGGGCGGTGGGTGTCTTGTCTGGGGTGAAGGGAGTCGGTGACGTGGTGCGGGGCGGAGCATCTTTGGCTGGTAGCCGGGGGAGCGGTACGTAGGTGCGGGGTGGTTGACGGTGGAGGCGGCTGCTGTCGGCTTTTGGGGTGTGTGTGGTGTGGGTGGCTGGTCGTCGCGCAGTATTTGCATGGGCCCTGAGCGTCAAAAGCGGTGCCCGCCGGGCGGGCGCGAAGCCGTTGCCGGCGCCCGCCGTGCGGGATTGGCCGTGAAGTTCTGCTGAGCCCTCCCGCCCCACGGGATCGGGGCTTTTTCGCAGGTCAGAGCCGGTGTTCCCTATGGGGATGCTGAGCATTGCGAAGGTGCAGCCGGGGAATGCGTGGCGGTACTACCTGCGGGGCGTGGCCGTCGGGGATGGTCGCCGTCCGGCCCGCAAGCCGCTCAAGGCCGCCCAGAAGGAAGTTGGTCTCCCGCCCGGGGTGTGGATGGGCCGTGGTCTGCCCGCGCTTGGGCTCACGGCCGGGGAGACGGTGACGGAGCGGCAGATGGAGCTGCTGTTCGGCGAGGGTCGGCATCCGGATGCCGACCGGATGGAGCGTGAGCGCCTGGACGACGGCGTCGACCCCGACACGGCGCGGTTGAAGACCGTTCTTGGGCAGCCGATCGAGGAGATCGAGCAGCGGAAGCAGACTCCGCTGCTCGCGCTCGACTTCGTGTTCCGGCCGCAGGCGTCCCTGGTCGTGCTGTGGGCGCTGGGTGACGACCACACTCGGCGGGTCATCGAGCGGGCGCATGAGCGGGCCATCGCCACCGTGCTGCGCTGGCTGGAGGACGAGATCGCAGAGACCCGGTGGTCCTCCGGCCGGAAGCGTGCAAAGGCACCGGCCCTGGTGGTCGCGCGGTTCCGGCACATGGACAACCGAGACGGCCTCCCTCTACTCCATGACCATTGCCTGATCCTGAACCGGGTGCAGCGCCTGGACGACGACGGTGAGCCTGTGTGGGGCGCCCTCGACACCCGCCGCCTCTACCAGCATGTTGTGGCGGCCGGGACGCTCTACACCCTCACGATGACGACGGAGGTGTGCGAGGAGCTCGGACTGGCAACCGTGCCCCGCGAGGTCACACCCGGCCTGCGTCCGGTGATGGAGATAGCCGGCGTCGGCCAGGAGCTGATCGACTGGTCCTCCACTCGCCGTCAGCGGATCGAGGACGCCCTGGAGGGCATCACCGACCAGTACGTGAAGGACCATGGGCGGCTTCCCGGCGAGCGCGCCCGTCACGGGCTCGGGTGGAGGGCTGCGCAGGACACCCGCCCGGAGAAGAAGACCCCGCGACCCCTGCACCAGCTGCGCGCGTGGTGGCGGGCGTCCGCGATCCGGCGCTTCGGGCAGCAGCTGGTCGACGGGCTGCTGGAACGGTGCCGTGCGGCCGGTGCGGCGATCCGGGCCCGGGTGCGGCCGCTGGTGGACACCGCGCTCGCCGCCATCGACGTTGCCGCCGTCGTCTACACCGTCCGCGGTGCGCTCGCCCGCCGCCACGTCCTCGCCGAAGCCCGCCGGCACCTCGCCGAGACCCTCCGCGGCCGCGCGTGCCCGCCCGGCCTGGACGACTACATCGCTGACCAGGCCCTGGCCCGCCATACGCGCCAGCTCACCGTGCCCCGGCCCGGCCGCCGGAGCCCGGCACCGGACCAGATCACTTACACCGCCGACTTCCGCTGCCCCGCCCGCTGGTGGATCGCCGGTACGGGTAGGCCGCCGCGGGCGTCGACCCGGTACGAGCGGGCCCAGGTCGCCAGCCTCGCCCTGCAGAACGCGATCCGCATCGCCCGCGCTGGCCCCGCCGCTGCGCGGGACGAAGCCCACGCCGCGACCGCTTCAGCCACCGCGCACACCGAGGACCACAACCACGACCAGACGGCGGCCACACCGCATGCCGTCGACCACCCAGACCGGGACGCCGCCCTCATCCCGGCGCAGCGGGCCGCCGCCCACCACGCCCACCAGCAGGCCGCGATGCCGGAGCAACTGGAGGGCCGGACGACGGACCCCGCGACGTGGCTGCGCACGCCGGAGAACCTCAGTCGGCTCGCCGCCTTCACCCGCGAGGCCGACGCCCGCCGCCGCGCCATCGCCGACCGGCAGCAGCCGGAGCGACCGGCCGCCGCGGACCGTCCCACTGACCAGCAGCAGCACCACACGCCCCGGCCCGACCAGGGCAGGGGAGCGGCCCGCGACCGCTGATGGATGCAGACCAGCCAGCGTGTGGCCGATCTGTGCCTTCACTCCGTCGTGGACTCGGTGCGGGTCGAGAATCGAGAAGCGTTGGCACCCGAGCCGGGAGGCCCTCGGCTCGGGCCGGCCGATTCCGATGGGCAGAACACGGCTGCCGGCGCCCCGTATGAGCGGGCGCACCCCGCGATCCTCGCCTGGACCGAGAGCAGCGCGGCCGACCGCGGCAGGAACGAGCTGACGCTGCGGGACCTCAAGGCCATGCAGCGGAGCTGACCGACGCCACGCGCTGACGCCCACGGACCGGATGCCCGTGGGCGTCAGCGCCTGCAATGCCCGGTACGCCGGGCCAGCGGCGGGGCCCCGTCTCGCGGGACGGGTGACGAAGCCGCCGGAGCGTCTGCCGGGACGCGGCCGACACGCACGTCCTGGAGGTGATGGAGAGAGGGCAGGGTGCACAGGACCAACACCCGAGCACGGAGGCCCGCATGGCTGACTCCGCCCCGCTGTACCTCTCGCCGGAGCGCCTGAAGCAGCTCCAGCGAATCACCGACGCGATCCGGCTGCGAGCGGCGCTGTACCCGCCCCCGAAGCCGCCGCAGCGCCGTCGCCGCACGCGGCAGTACCCCAGCGGCAAGCCGAACCCGTCGTGGCAGTCTGTGTACTACCGCGGGCGACGCCGGGGATGAACCGAACGACGCGGTGCGCACCGCGTCCGACGACGAAGCACATCGCGCGCACCGAGGCGCGCCACGATGAACTTCACCCTGCGCACCGGTGCGCGCACCGGCGATGGCGTTCACTCCCGACCGCCGCACCGGTGCGCATGACGATGCCCCCGGTGATGCGCACCGCACCGCGATGCGCGCACTCACAGTGACGCTGCGCACGGTTGGCGCGGCCGATTGCGCACCCCTCCTCGGGGTGCGCAATCGGCGACGTTCTTCCTAGACCACGTTCGCTACCGCCTGCATCATCTCCTTATGCGTGCACGATGCTGCGCATCAAGGGGAGAACTCTTGCCGCCCCTCCCCGCCCTCGAGCCATTCACGTTGAGTGAAGCGGTGCGTGGCGCGGTGCGCACCCCCGACCACGGTGCGCACAGCTGGGAGGGAACGCACAGCATCGTGCGCGCCGGGGCGGGAGTGAACCGCGCCGAATGCGCACCGCTGGTGGGGGAGCGCCGTTCATCGCGCACCACGCACTGCACTGGTGCGCACCACGATGCGCACTGGTGACACCGCAGCGGCCCGCCGGACCTGCTCCGGGGCGAGCTGGGTCTTCGGCGACGTCGTCTCCATGACGCACCCCTACCTGCTCGCTGGCCGGGTGCTTGCTGGCCCGGCCGATCGCCCTACGGTTCGGGTCTGGGCCTGTGGGCAGAGGCCGTGCTTCGGCCCGTGACGTCGGTCACGGACAGACCCGTCCGGACCAGGGGCGGTCAAGGCGAAATCGGACACCCACCGGTGGTGACCGTCAGACTGTGGACAAGGGGTGCTTCCTCACGGTGGGCTCGGCCCGTACGCAGATCCGCGTGCGGGCCGGACAACCGACGGCCCGGCCATCAGGCCGGAGAATCCGAGGACACCGTGCCTGCACCCGACCGACCCGCCCCTTGCCGCCGCCGCGCCCGTCCGCGATCCTGGAGCCCGGCCCGCCGCCACCTCACTATCCGGCCCGGCCGCGCCCGGCGCATCGGCTGTTGGTCAAGCCCCGGTGAGGCACTGCCGCCGGCGCTTGCGTTCCCACTGCCGAAGCCACTTCCGTGCCCTGCACCCGCGCACCCGTCATTTCTCCTTGTCACCACAGGTTTCCGGGCCCGCACTGGATCGTCACAACCCTCTTCTCTCCCCTTGTCCTTGAGTTGGTTGTCGGTGGTGGGGGAGAGCATCGGGTCCGGGGGCCCGGTCCCCTCCACGGCCGGGGGCCGGCGCCCGGCCGCTGGCCGGTCGCGGACGACGGGAGGGCGAGCCTGATGGCCAGCAAGCGCGAGGCGAACGAGGCGGGATCGAGCAACGACCTGCGCGGCGATGTGCTGCGCGTCCTCGGAGTGCTCAAGGTCGCCACGGCCGACCAGATCCAACGGCTGTGCTTGCCGCACCTGACCTACCGGCACACGACCAAGCCGACGGCGGCCAAGCAGAAGGAAGCACGCACCGCCTCCCACCGGGCTGCGGCGAACGACCTTCGCCGCCAGGGCCAGCTCCTGGACGGCGGCCGCACCAAGCGAGGGGAAGAGGTCCGCATCCTCACCGCTGCCGGGCTGGCGGCCGCCGGACTCGAGCTGGACCGCGAGCCGGAAGAGATGGGCGGCATGCCCAAGGGCGCGGGAAGCTCCGGGGCCTCCCACCCGATGACGGTGAACGAGACAGTCATCGCCCTGATCCGCCCGAAGCCGAACCTGGACCTGGTCGCGGGCGAGCCGCCCGAAGCGGTCGCCGCCGCACAGGCCGCCGTCGACGCCCCAGACGGGATCGGCACCCTCGCCTCCTACGCCACCGAGGTCGCGCTCCCGGTGAAGGGCACCTGGAAGAACCCCGCGATCGGCAGCGCCCGCGCCGACGTCGTCCTGACCGCCCCGGAGGCCGGGGTGCCGCTGCTGTTCATCGAGGTCGACAACTGCACCGAGGAAGCCGTTCTCATCTCCCAGAAGTTCGACAAGTACGCCCGGTTCTTCCAGCGGCAGGAGAAGGACACCGACGGCATTGAGAAGCCGCTGTGGCGCACCCGCTGGTCTGCCCCCGACTGGGAGGGGTACGAGCGGGTGCACCCGCCGGTCCTGCTTGTCTTCCACCAGGTCGGCCAGCGCTCCGCCAAGAGTCAGATGGCCCGGGTCGCCGACCTCACCCGCCACCACTGGCAGGGACGGTGGCACCCCGAGGGCGGCTACCACTCCTACGACCGCTGCATCCCGATCGTGGCGACCACGCTGGAGGAGCTGCGCGAACACGGCCTGGCCGGGCCCGCCTTCTGGCGCTTCGGACGCGACCACCGCCAGTCGCTGCTGGACGCGATCGGCAATGCCCGCCGGGACGCCTACCTCGCCCGCCGCCGCCAGGCCGCCGGGGAAGAACAGCGGCGCCGTGAGGAGCGGGAAGCCGCAGAGCGGGAGGCGCGGCGGCCGGTGTGCAAGGACTGCGGGCAGAAGTTCACCGACGACCGGTGGAAGGCGGTCGGCTACACCCGGGACTGGAGGGCCCGTCAGTCACACCCGCACCTGTGTGAGGCCTGCCAGAGCCAGGCCGTCGCAGCCGAGCAGCAGGCCGAAGCCGACGAACGCGAGCGCCAGGAGCAGGAGCGCCTCCGCCAGGAGGCGGAAGCGGAGCAGGCCGCGCGGAAGACCGGCGGTTGGCTCGGGCGCTGGCGCACCTGACCCGGGCGGGCCTTCCGCCGACGCGCGGGCAGCCCATGGGTTCCGGGGACAGGCCCGTTGTCTGTGGCGACTGGAAGGCCGGCGGATGAACGGAAAGGCGACTGCCCCCGACCGGCGGACTGGCCCTCCGATACGGTCGCGGCATGACCGAAGCCTTGGGTCTTCCCCAAACCACGTGGGAGCATTGCCTTTCTGCCGCTGACGAGCTGGTGCTGTGGCACCTGCGGCAGGGGGAGGACATCCCGGAAGCCGATCGCCCCCGGGTGGTGACGCTGATCGGCGCCGCCACCTACGGTCTCGCCTCCAGCATCTGTCTGGAAGGGCCCGAGGTTGCCGGCCTTCCGCTCACCGGCCCCGATGAGAGCCGGTCCGCCAGCGTCCGAGGCGTCCTGCAACACCATGCCCTGGTCGCCCTCCAGACGTGCCCGTTCGAAGTCCTGGGCGCTGCCGAGCGTGAGCAGCTGCTCGCCGCGTACGGCAGCCGCACGTTCGACTTCGCGCGGGAGACGGCGGTCGCGGTGATCAACCACCACGCCCGGGCGGCCGGGGAGACGGGGCAGCCCCACCCGACCATCAGGGACCGCGCACCCGCGATGGCCGACGCCCGGGCGGCCGCGGCCAGAGTGGACGTCGAAGAGGCCCGCAGCCGTCAGCAGTTCCTGAAGGCGGCCGGGGTGATCTGGGTGGTCTACGACGGAGGCCTCAGCCGTCTGCCCGTCGTCTGCACCCGATGCCAGGCCCGCACCGGCCTGACGCTCCAGGTCGACGCCGACGCCGGGAGCGTCCGCGTCATCTGCCCCGACCGCCACACCACCCATGACCCCCGCCTCACGATCGCCGGGGTACTGGAGACGATCGCACTCGGAGGGGCGTCCCGTTCCGAGGACGAGGACATCGAGATCAACGCCTAGCGGCCGTTGTACAGCCCCGTGAGGTGCTGTCGGTGCCGAGGCGGAACTCCTCGACGACATCCCAGGTGTAGTGGCCGGCCACCGGGTCCTGGTACTCGTTGACGAGAGCGATCCGGTCGACGGTGAGGGTGACACGGTCCGGCCGCAGTGCCCGCAGTTCTCGGTTGAGGCGCCGGTCGTCGAAGTCGTCCAGGGCGTAGGCCAGGGTGCTGTGTCCCCAAAAGGGCTCGGGTGGCCGCAGGGTGATGCCGGGCACGCTCTCGGCAGCGACGCGGGCACGGGCGTTGAGCGCGGCCAGCCCGTCCTCGGGATACACCGCGGCGGTGATGGCGGTGACGCCGGGCCACACCGGGCCCAGTTGCACCTCGCATGGCGCAACCGTGGACAGCTCGGTGCGGGCGGCACGGCACAGCAGCTCCAACTGGACGGGGCTGACCCGATGGTGGATGCCGAGGATCGTGCCGTGCAGCCACTGGGCAGGCACCACTCCGAGGGGATAAGCCGAGAGCAGGCCGTGGTGTGCTTCGGCGTAGGCGCGGTAGGCCGGATGCTCGTTGAGCAGGATGAGGAAGTGCGGATACGGGCCCTCGCCCCACAGCCGGTCGGGGCGGAAGAACCTCTCCACGTCAGCTGCCGTCGCCTATGGGCTGCACCGCCGCCACCCTGGCCCACATCACGGCCAGGTCGATCGCCCGCGGCTGATCGATCTCGTTGCTGAGGTGGTCAAGAAGCCACCGCTGCCACTCGGTGAGGGAACCGGACCTGGTGTTGCTGAGCTCGCGCGCCTGTTCCCGGTCCTTGCTGGCGGTCCGAAAGCCGCCCGCGACCCGCGCCCACATATACGCCTCCCGGGCGGCCTCAGTCCTGCGATCGAGCATCCCTGTGTTCCCCCTCGTACCCCGGAACAATCGGCAGCCATCACCCTACCCAGCAGCCTTCCATCAGTCCGGCGAGATGACCGTGTACGCGCCTACCGGATCGAGCCCGTCCTCGCCTGGGATGCCCACAAGCCCGCGTTGTCGGTGACGGCTGGAACGCTGGGACGGATGAACGGCGATGAGCAGCTGCTGCGCGGCCGAGTCTACGGCTGCGACCACGATGACCCGGGCCCGCTCCCGCACCAGACCTACGCCGCGCTCATAGGTGGGCCGCTGGACGGGTTGCTGCTGGACATCACCAGTTGGCGGCCCGAGGAAGTCGATGGTGGCGCGGCCTTGCCGACCGAGCTCGGTCGGTTTTCCGGCGGGCGGTCGTTGTACGACCCGTGCCCTGGCGAGCCTCGCACACCGGGCCCGGGTGTCAGCTGCCGCTTCTACTACTCGGGCGACACGCCCTGACCGACGTCCCGACTGCGGCAGGTCAGGGTCGGGGCGTCTGCCGCAACCTGCGGCTATGGCCTGCCTTCGGTCAGCTGGCGTGATCGGCCGGATGCGGTCAGGCGCCGTCAGAGCAGGCTGGTGATGTGCTGCTCCCACCGGTGCAGCCAGTCGCCGTGACTGTCCTCACCGGTCCTGGGCACGGTCCGCAGGACCTCGGGCAGAGTGATCTCCTCCGGAGCCCAGGTGCCGACGTGGAAGTAGCAGGCCCACACGGCCTGTCGGGCGGAGTCGATGACGACCGCGCCCACGGCTCCGTCCTCGGCGAGCGCGCCTTCGTCCACGGCTGTGCGCCCGGTCTCGATCGCCTTCTCGTCGCTGCGGAACACGCGGGTGATCATGCCGTGCGGGTGGCTCTTGCCGGTGAGGAGATGGAGCACCCACTGGGTGCCGACGGTGCCCGGCCACCGCTTGCGGGCGGCCTGCCGGGTGATGCCCGCGGACAGTCCGAGGTCCGCGTAGGTGGCCCCGGCGCGCCCGGCGCGCTCGGCGGCGGCGGTGGCCAGCCGCTGCGCGGTCTCCCCGGCCTGCGTGGCCACCTCGAGGTACGCGAGGTGCAGGTGCAGGGCGGCCGCGGAAGTGGGGTTGAGCGCGTTCGGGGTGGCGGGGCCCTCGTGCTCGCCGAAGCCCAGGCGCCTCTTCGTCTCGTGCCACACCAGGTCACGCACCTGACGGTCGAACTCAACGCGCTCTTCTATGGCCTCGCCGTCGAGGTCCCACATATCAACCATGCGACAGCCCTAGGGCACGCATTCGCGATGTGACAACTAAAGTTTCGCGCTGGTCTCGGTGCGGGTCGCCGAAATCTATCCACAGGGAGATCGTCTTAGCGTCCCTTCCGGGCGTGGGTGACCGTTTCCGGCGGCACCGTCGCGCCCACGTACACCCGCACGCGAAGGGCGTTGGACAGCCATGGCGCAGACGAAGTTCGACCGGCAGGTGGAAGAGACCGCCGAGGCCCTCATGTTCGGCATCGGCCGCTTCCTGGGCGGCCGGGACATGGACGGCATCAAGCGGACCGACGCGACGTTCTGGCATCCCGGCACCCGCGTCCTGCCCAAGGTGGAGGGCCGTGTCGCACGTTCGTCGTACCGGGCCGGGTGGCAGCGCATCACCTTCCGCGTCAGCTTCCTGAGCGCGGCCGGCGGGGGCGGCTCCTGGATCTGGGCGCACCAGGACACCGCCCAGGCCCTGTGGGAGGACAAGGAGGGCACGCTCCACGCCCTCCAGACCGGCGGGATCGGCGCGGCCTCCGTCGCGGCCGTCAGCGGCCTGGCGTACAGGGTCCTCACCCGCAAGCGCCGCGAGCTGATGCGCGAGTGGGTGGTACCGCTGCACCAGGCACTCGCCGTGCCGCTGGGCATCGCGGAGCAGACCGACCCGCGCCGCTACCTCCACGTCCCCGTCAACTTCAACGACGACGACGCGGCGATACGCATCGACGTGCCCGCCCATCTGCGGTTCAACGAGGACCTGGTGGCCGACCTCATCGTCAAGAAACTCGCCCTGCAGAACGTCTCCTTCACCTGGCGCCGGGCCGGGAAGGACACGCACGTCATCGTCAAGAAACGGCACATCCCGCCCAAGGAGCTGCGCCTGTCCGACCCCGGCATGCGCGAGATCCTCGCGAAGATGCCCGAGTCCGCGCCGCTGATCGGCCTGGGGGCGAACAAGAAGAAGGTCTCCGTCGACCTGGACCACGACTCCCCGCACGTCCTGATCTCCGCAGGTACCGGCGGCGGCAAGTCGACCATCCTGCGCTGCATCTGCTGCCAGTTCATCCACCACGGCGCTCTGGCCTACGTCCTGGACTACAAACGGATCTCCCACACCTGGGCCCGCGGCGTCCCCGGCGTGACGTACTGCCGGGACATCGCCGAGATCCATGACGCCCTGATCCAGCTCGTTCAGGAAGGCCGGCGCCGCATCCGGCTCGCGGAGCAGCTGGGCGACGACGTCCTGGAGAAGGAGCCCTGGAGCGTCGGCCCGCGGCTGGTGATCCTGCTCGAAGAGGTCAACGCCACCATGGCGCAGCTCAAGCGCTACTGGGAGCGGATCCGCGAGAGCGGCGACCCGAAGGTCTCCCCGGCCGTCGACGCACTCGCCGAGATCCTGTTCATGGGCCGCGCGGTCCGTCTCCACGTGCTGCTGGTCGCCCAGTCCGCCACGGCCCGCGCGATCGGCGGGCCGGAGATGCGCGAGAACTTCGCCACCCGCATCCTGGTCCGCTACACCCTCAACGCCTGGCGGATGCTAGTCCCCGAGGTCAGTCCGGCACCCGCCCCCACCCGGCACCCCGGCCGCGTCCAGGTCGTCCTCGGCGGCCGCGCCCAGGAGACACAGGTGCTGAACCTCTCCGACGCCGAAGCCCGCGAATGGGCGATCTCCGGCGTCCACACCAGCGGCGAGGCCGGCCCACCCCTGCCCAAGCCGCCCACACCCACACCCGAACCCGCGCCCGTCCTGCCCGCCCCGGCCGCCGACCCCGACGTCCTCACCGACGTCCTCACCGACGTCCAGAGCACCACTCCCCAGGCACCAGCCCCCGAGCCGCCGCCCGCCGCGCGCCCAGCGCCGACGCCGGACGACGCCGTCGTCGGGCTGCGCACAGCCCAGGCCGAGCACCTGCCGCAGCTCACGCTCGCCGCGCTGCGCTGGGCTCGTGCCAACGACCCGGGCTTCCCCGCCTCGGTCGACAAGAGGGGCACCGAACTCCTCTACCGCGTCGGCGACCTCAAGCGCTGGGCGCGCAACCGACCCCGCGGCGCCATCGCCTCCACCGACCCGTCCTGATCCGTAGCACCGGACACGCCACGGGTCCCGGGATGTCAGCCACGACAACGTCGGGGGCCGGATGGAACGTTCAGTCTTCCCCGTCCTGGGCGGGCTCGATCTGGTGCAGGCAGTACACGCACCTGGACTCCGTGTCGACCAGCCCCATGCACCGCCGGCAGGTGCCTCGCTCGAGGACCGGCCCGCGACCGTCCGCACATCCCGGGCAGGTCATCACCGGCTGACTGAACCCGAAGCTGATCACCCAGCCGTCGCTCTGGGCGGCGTCGCGCGCCATCTGTGAGACCTCGGAGGCGGAGCGTGCGTCTCCGTCGTCTCCGGTCCCCACCGCCAGATAGACGGCAAGACAGTCATCGGCGTCGCATACGACAGCTACCCCTGTAGGCATCCGGTCTCCTCCCCACCGTGGCACACGCAGCCACGATCCAGCGGCGGCCTGCAACCGGCCGCGCCCAATAGGACCATCTTGCTGAAGCGGCAGGCTCACGCGCCGGACTCCCGACGGAATCGGCCGACGCCGCTCCTGGCCATCCTGGGTGCCTTCCACGGATAGACCACGACGAGCTACGACGTGGACCGCTACAACACCGCCCACGTCCGGGCGGCCGCCGACTATGTGATGTCTGCGGCCCGCCAGCGGCCTGGCTCCATGAGCCGTGGATGGCTCGCCGAATTCGAGGGTGGACGAGACCCCTGGTCGTCCGGTGACCGGGATGGCAGGCTCTGTCTCCAGTTGGAAGGGAGCGCCGCGATGACCGAGAAGCCGGAGACGGAACGCGAGGAATGCACCGACTGCTTCGCCCAGCCGGACCCCGACAACACCCGCATCACGTACGCGATGAAAGACGGTGGGATTCACGAAATCTGGCACACCCCGGACTGTCCAGAGCTCACCATCATGCGGATCAACCTTGAGGAAGGGCACAAGCAAGTCCTGGAACAGGACGCCTGGGCCAAGGACGTCTTCCCTGCCGCACACGAGCGGCTCAAGCAGACCGCCGCTGCTATGCCCGGCGAGGCCGCTGCTCAGCCGTTTGTCGCCGCCTTGACCGAGCTGGTCCAGGCGCAGGCGGACAACCTCGTCGGTTTCGTCGCTCTGCACCGCTGGGCAGAGATTCTGGAACGGCACTTCCCGCCGGAGCTCCCCGACCCTGGCCACGCCGCCGAATAGCCACACCATCGGTGGCACACACCACCCGCTCCGGGCCTCTCTCAGAGCCCCGGAACCGGCGTGAGCTCGTGCGCAGGCCCCGACCGATTGGGAAACGATCCTGGGTCTTCCGGCGCAACCTGCAACTGAGATGTCTCTCAAAGATCGCTCCAGCCCTTCGCGGCGCCGCCGCTCAGGGGGGAGGTCTGGAGCGTACTGGCTGCGTCAAGCCGCCATCAATAGATCAACCGGCGGACAGAGAACACGGCATAGGCTTGACCACGCGGGGTGTCCCGCTCGGCGAACCCGGCTATCTATCGCAGACGGACAAACTCCACCACACTTACAGGACATGGGGGATGCCACGCTGTGGGTAGCAGTGTTGACGGCTGTGACGGCGATAGCGGCAAGCTGGGTGACCAGCAGAGGCAATGCACAAGCGGCACGGGTCCAGGCCCTTGCCGCAGCAGAGGCTCAGCAGGCCGCGACCAGGCGTGACGCCATGCGCACGGCTCATCTTGCGTTCAGCGAGCAGATCAATCACATGGGCGCTCTCTATCGGAAGACTCCTGCGTTCTTGGGAATTGGTGACCCATCGGAACGGTCGCCCGCTCTTGATCGGCATTTAGAAGAGTTGCGTACGGCGTACGGCGAGTTTCACCAACAGCTCAACGTCATCACGCTCGATGGTGGCCATTCCTCTCGGCTGGCCGCCGACGCTGTACATGCTGCTTCCACTCACGTGTACAAGACGTTGCTGGGCATAGCGGCTGGTACTCAAGGGCCCGAGGACTTCGCATCAGCCGTACGTGCGTACTGGGACACAGCTACAGCGTTCCTTCACGCTGCGCGGCAGGCCGACGAGTAGCGATGGACCCAGAGACCGAACTCTCCGGCGGCTCCATTCACCTCCTCGCATACGACGCTGAGGGCCACGATCAGGGCCTCCCTCGCCCCGGAGGCCGTACGCTATGTCGCCACGGCGGCCGCCGACGCTGGCGCCGCCGCTGTCTTGGCCAACGCTGAGATCTGGGTTCGTGTCCAGGACCGACACGTCTGTCCTGGACAAGCCCGCGGTGATGTCGGTGGTGGCTGGAACGCTTGGGGGATGAACGGCGATGAGCAGCTGCTGCGCGGCCGGGTCTATGGCTGCGACCACGA
Source organism: Streptomyces lacaronensis (assembly GCF_047337785.1). Taxonomy (NCBI): domain Bacteria; kingdom Bacillati; phylum Actinomycetota; class Actinomycetes; order Kitasatosporales; family Streptomycetaceae; genus Streptomyces; species Streptomyces lacaronensis. The sequence goes on along the minus strand of NZ_JBLHDK010000001.1, from coordinate 5,244 downwards.
TGATCCCGACCTAGGCCCGCTCCCGCACCAGACCTACGCCGCGCTCGTAGGCGGGCCGCTGGATGGGTTGCTGCTGGACATCACGGGTTGGCGGCTCGAGGAAGTCGACGGTGGGGCGGCCCTGGTTACCGAGCTCGGTCAGTTTCCCGGCGGGCGGTCGCTGTATGACCCGCGCCCCGGCGAACCTTGCACACCGGGCCCGGGCGTGAGCTGCCGCTTCTACTACTCTGGCGACACCCCCTGACCGACCCGACCACGGCAGGTCAGCGGTCGGTCGACGTCGGCGCCGGCGCCGACGGAAGATGTTCGGTGGGGACCTGGTCCGTAGTCGACGCCATCGACCGGCCGCACGTGCTCGGGCGCCCGGACCCACACCCGGTACTCCGCAGCCTCCACGCCGCAGTCCTCGAGACCCCGGTACGACGGCAGTCCCACGAGGTACAGCCAGCCCGCCTGGGTCTGCCGCCGCCTCCACAGCCGTGCCACGACCTCCTGCTCCGGGTGGCCGAGCACCGGGTCGGCGAGCAGCACGACGCGCACCGGCACGGGTGCCGGCTCGTCTGCGTCGTCGGAAGAGGGTGTCACGGTGCCTACCGTAAGCAGCCGCCGAGCTGCGCCCTTCTAGGCTCTCGGTGTCAGGCAGGCACGATCCGGTGGAGGGGGTAGGGCGTGGCGACGTACAGCGCTGACTACTTGAAGCGGCTGATGGCCGCTGTGGAGCGGTTCGAGGAAATCTTCGGGCGTTGGATGGAGACTCAGGAGGAGTCGGACCACGTCCAAACGCGCGGGCTGTACCCCACGGTTTGGACCAAGGACGGGCAGGACCAGGCGGCGGTCCGCACGCTGGAGCTCGATGTTGCGGAGGCTGCGGGGGCCGCTGCGCGGGCGGTTGCCGTCACGGGGGCGAGTATGCGCGTCGCCGGGCTCGGTGTCGTTGACCCGATCGAGAACTGGTCGTTGATGTCGGCCCCGAAGGCGATCTTCACTCCCCAGGAGGTCCGTGCCACGGCGGCAAGGGTCCGGGGCCGTCTGAGCACGATGATCAGCGAGGCGGAGGAGGCGGCGCAGTCAGGGACGCCGGGGTTCGCCCCGTCCGAGCTCCATGAGGTGATCTGGACGGCGGCGGCCGCGCACTGGACGACCCATCAGTACCGGGTTGCGGTGCGGGAGGCGTCGGAGGCACTGACCGTGCACTGGAAGGAACGTCTGGGCCGCAACGACGTGACCGACACCTCGTTCTGGCAGCAGACCCTCTCCGCGGGCGAACCCGAGCCAGGCAAGCCCAAGCTCGCCTGGCCCGGCCCGGTGGAGGACCAGACGGCCAAGAGCGTGCGCGGCGGTCTGGCACCGTTGGCCGGTGCGCTCAACAACCTCGCGACCGGACTGAACCTCACGGTCAGGAACGTCGCGACGCACACCCGCGATGAGCTGACCGAGCAGGAGGGCATGGAGCGGCTGGCCGCCTACAGCTACTTCGCCAGGCTGCTCGATCAGTGCGAGATCCGCCGCGCCCTAGAGAGCGATGCCTGATATGAAGCTCAACGACCTCGGCCCGCTGATGGCTCGCCGCCGGGACGGCGGCCTCAGCTTCGACTTCGACCGCTTCCGCGCCGACCCGGCACTGGCAGCCCTGCAATGGCCGGACGATGTCCTGAGGGACTTCCTCTTCGACCACGGCGACAACGGCCACTTCATGGACGACTACGGAGACGTCGATCTGCGCGCCATCACCTGGAAGCTGGAGACGATCCCGGCCGCAGCCTTCCCCACCATGCCGACCGGCGAGAGCGACGCCGGCTGCATCGAGAGCTACGCCGCCGACCCGGTGTACTGGGTCAAGGTGCGGCCCCCGGAAGTCGGCCGGCACTGGGAGGACCACGGGACGTGGCTGCGCCCGCCGCTCCTCATCGACCGGCGCCTCCTGGCCCCGGCGGACAGCGGACTGCAGGTCCTGGAGGGCCGCACCCGCGTCGGAGTGCTGCGCGGCCGCATCCGCGAGCAGCTGCGCGTCGCTCCCGCCCACCAGGCATGGGTGGGACGTCCGTGAGGTCCTGCCGCGTCTCGCTGCGTACGCTGCGAGCACCGAGGTGTTTTCGAGGAAGAGCTGCGGATGACTGAGAAGGCGTCTGTGCCCGGGCCGCGCCGGGACATGGCGATGCACAACGACTGGTGGGTGTCGGGCTGGGAGCACGTCCTGCCCCGTCAGGGCTTCCCGCTGACCATGCTGATCGGGACGGCATGCCAGCCCGGTTTCACCGGCTCACTGGACGACCTGGTGCACGAGCTCTTCGACGGGCACTGGGACATGATCGGCGGCGACCTCGACGGCGCGCTCACCTTCTCCTGGCCGGATGAGGAATGGGACTACGAGGCCGCGCCGGAGGGCCGCGAGGCATGCGAGGCGGCCCGCTGGGAGCAGTTCAGCACCATGCTGACGACCGCCGGCTTCCCGGTGCCCACCACCGTGCGGGAACTGTCCGAGCTCTACCTGGCGTGGGGCCTGGCCCGCCGCGAAGAGACGCCGGACGGCACCCGATGGTCCATGCCCGCCGCGCTGCCGCTGCCCGGCGACCTGCTGCCCCTGGACCCCGAACTCACCAAGCGCCTCGACTCGATCCGCTGGACGATGCGCACCGGCCCGCTCCTCGACACCCTCATCGACCACCTGGTCGACGATCTGGGGGAACCGACAGAGACCCTCACCTCCCTGGACCGGCTGGCGGCAGCTACAGGCCAGGACGTCGACGACGTCCGGCTCGCTCTCGCGGAACTCGTGAAATCCGGCGACGCCCGTGTCCAGCGCGGCGAGGAGCCGGCCGACGCGGAGCGCCTGGAGGCCCACCGCCGCTTCCGCCTGGTCATGGACTGGGAACACTTCCACGAGAACCGCATCCAGGTCAGCCGCGGGTGACTGAGGCCGCGCACGGCACCGTGGGGACCAGCGACACGCGCCTAATCGTGCTCCGCGGCAACAGCGCCTCGGGCAAGTCGTCCGTCGCGGCCGGCCTGCGCGAGAAGTTCGGCCGCAACCTCGCCATCGTCGCCCAGGACAACCTGCGTCGCATCGTGCTGCGCGAACGCGACCGGCCCGGGGCTGCGAACATCGGCTTGATCGACCTCGCCGCCCGCTACGCCCTGGACAACGGATTCCACGTCGTCCTGGAGGGCATCCTGTACGCCGACCGCTACGGCACGATGCTCCAGGACCTGGTCCGCGCCCACCAGGGCGTCACACGGTGCTACTACCTCCACGTGCCCTTCGAGGAGACGGTGCTCCGGCACGCGACGAAACCAGATGCCGAGTACCTCGCGCACGTCAACGAGGGCCACCTACGCGACTGGTACCGAGAGAAGGACCTGCTCCCCAACGGCCTGGAGACCGTCATCGACGCGGCCAGCACCCTGGACGACACGGTCCAACAGATCCTCTCCGAGAGCGGCCTGGACGGCATTCCCCCGATCGACCGCTGAGGGGCGCCACCGCAGGTACGGTCAGCTTCACGGCAGGTAAGACGGCACACACCACCGGACCCAGGGGGGGCCAATGGACGTGGAGAACGGACCGCAGAGCATCCCGTGGGGCGGCGAGTGGCGACGCCACCTCCGCTCCAACGCCGAGATGGATCTCGTGCGCTCGTGGATGCGCCGCGTCGAATGCCCGACCTGCAAGGCAGCCGCAGGGCGGGCCTGCCGCACCGCGGGGGGCCGCCCGACCAACGAACACCGTGCACGCCGTGATGCCGTCGGCCTCATCCCGTACGCGAAGTGGCGAAAGGAGGGCCTCATCCCGGAGCAGCGGACGTACACGATTCCGGCCGTGCTCAAGGAGTCGGAGAAGGCCCGCGCCGACTTCAACGTGGACACCGCCCTGGCCGACGGTGTGGCGGTCGTCCGGATGTTCCTCGCCGACCGGCTCGGGTTGTTCCTCCAGGGTGAGGAGGCCATGGACCGCATCGACGACGCAGTGCGCAAACTGATCGAGGTCCGCGGCCCGGTGGGGACGGCCGACGTGGTCACTGTCCTCGCCAGCCAAGTCGCCTCGCTGCTGGCTGCGAGCGCTGGCCCCGACGGCGATCCGGAGGCCCTGTTCGACACGATGATCCGCGCGCAGATCGACATGGTCCGCAGGATGAATGCGATCGAGAAGGAACGAGCCGACGGCTGACCGGCCGGCCAACACTGATGCAGTACCAACCTGCACGCTGGCGGTGTCCCGTTCGAGCGAAGGGATGAGCTGTGCCCGACCGACCTGAAATCGTCTGCATCTGCGGCTCTACCCGGTTCGTGGACGAGATGCGTGCGGCGAATCGTGATCTGACCTTCGCCGGGGTCATCGTTGTCGCGCCAGGCGAAGCAGACGAGTTGATCACCGACAAGCAGAAGAAGGCGCTGGACGCCCTCCACCTGCGCAAGATCGACCTGGCAAACCGGGTTCTGGTCGTCAACCCTGGCGGGTACATCGGCGAGTCCACGAGCAGGGAAATCGACTATGCCCGCGCCATCGGCAAGCCGATTACGTTCACCGATCCCGTACCCGCTGCAACGTAGTTCGCCGGGGGAGTACCCCGAAGATCCCAGGGCCTACACGCACTCCAGTGCGATGCCGCAGCTCAGACCCCCGGGCATCGCACCTCAGTGCGTGTAGGGCCTGGGAGCGGTGCCGCTGGCCCCGGACAGCGAAGGACCCCGGGCCGCCATGCGCCCCCGGGGTCCTGTCCGCCGGTCTCACCGCCGCTCACCAGTCGTCAGGTGCGCTGCCCACCCACGCGATCGGCCGGCCTTCGCTGTTGCGGCCCCAGTGCGGTTCCTCCATCGAGGTCTCGTGCCCGTCGGGCAGGACGCAGATCCGTCCCGAGCGGCCGTGCTTGCCCACGCAGACCTCGGTGAGCCGGGCCGCGTCGCCCTCCGCCACGGCTTGGTCGTAGCGGTCCTGGAACGGCTGGAGGCGGGCGCACAGCTCCATGCCGAGCTCCGTCTCCGCCGCCTCCACCCGCTCTCGCGCCTCCTGTACCCCCGGGTCGGACAGCACAGCCGAGATGACGTCCTCCGCCTCCGCGAAGGCCCTGGTGCGAGCGTGCCGCCGCACGGCGTCCTGGACGCGCCGCTCTTCCTCGGGTGCGGTCATCACGCCGCTCCTTCCGTGGCCGCCCACTCCAGCCCGAGGCCGGCGAGCGCGGCGAGCTTGTCGACGGTGAGCTTGGCCCGGCGGCTCTTGGTGTTGGACAGGAACACCCCGAGCTTGAC